>NZ_JBSQBN010000037.1:0-35049 GCF_053850585.1 Shewanella sp. A22 | reverse complement strand
TTTTCCATAAAAAATAACACATTCCCACCATCCATGGCGGTCAGATACTGGAGGTAGAGTAACGCAGGAGCTTGTTACCGAGGATCACTATTCGCTTCAATCATCTGCCTTGCCTACAGCACGTTGAACTCCCGCTGAAAGATCACATATTTAATAGGATTGGTATAACACGCAATATTGCAACTGTGTGGCAATGTTAAACTGAACAGAGCTGATAACATGCCAGCATCATTAATGTTCAGCTTCAATTTGCAACGCTTTTTGAAATGCCTTATGCGTCATCAACTGTTGATAGTATTTACCAATATTAGGGTACTTTTCAAACTCACCATTTTGGCCAACAAGCTCAGCAATAAACGACATCATAATATCAGCGCCGCTCAGGGTGTTACCCACTAAATATGACTTTCCCTCTAAACGGTCATTAACATAACTCATCACTTTTGCCGTTTCAGCATCGGCATATCCCGCGATAAAATTGGTAGGTGCGCCATCCATTTTAACAAACAGCTTCAACAATAATGGCAAAATTGCCGAGCTTTCAGCAAAATGCATCCATTGTAAATAATCAATATAATCTGCAGTGCCTGGGGCAGGCATCAGTTTATCAGCGCCATAAGTTTGGATTAAATACTCAGTAATCGCGCCCGACTCAGCAATGGTGTAGCCGCCGGCTTCTAATACTGGTGACTTGCCTAATGGATGCACTTTTTTTAACGATTCTGGCGCTAAAGATGTGGTCTCATCACGTTGGTAAGCAAGTAACTCATAGTCAACGCCAAGTTCTTCTAACAACCAAATAATGCGTTTTGAACGTGATTTATTTAAGTGGTGTAGTTTAATCATTAAGCCATCCTTGTATAATTAACATAAAAAACAAACCCAACGAACAAGCCACTGGATTTGCTTTTATCAATCTCATTATTCTGTAACGTTGAGTTAAGGTTAAGTATTAACACTTAACCAAGCAGCAAATTAGCTTAATATCGCTAACATTTTTTCTGCCACTAACTCTGACGATGCAGGGTTTTGCCCGGTCACTAATTTACCGTCAACAACCGCATAGGGATGCCAATCTTCGCCCTTAGAATACGTTGCGCCATTTTGTTGCAGCATATCTTCAACCAAAAATGGCACCACTTTCGTTAACTGCACGGCTTCTTCTTCACCATTAGTAAAACCTGTAACATTTTTTCCGGCAACCAACGGCGTTCCATCAGGCTTTTTAGGGAACTTAAGCGCAGCAGGCGCATGGCAAACCAAACCTAACAGTTTATCCGTTTTGTAACACTGCTCAATTAACGCAATAGAATCTTTATCATTGGTTAAATCCCATAATGGACCATGGCCACCTGGATAGAAAACAGCGTCAAAATCGGCAAGATTAACAGATGCCAAAGTATGTGTTTTAGCAAGTAACGCCTGCGCTTTAGCATCGGTAGCAAAACGACGGGTGGCGTCAGTTTGAAAATCTGCTTCGTCACTTTTAGGATCTAATGGTGGTAATCCACCTTTAGGTGATGCCAATACAACCTCTGCACCTTTGTCGGTAAATGTGTAATATGGCGCCGCTAATTCTTCTAACCAAAAACCGGTTTTTTCGCCTGTGTCGCCTAGTTTATCGTGCGAAGTTAATACCATTAATACTTTCATTGTAATTCCTTAAAAACAGTCTATTTACGAATAGCATTTGAGATAACAAAAGGCCGTTAATGTTAATAACAACCTTGCCGAAATTATCGCCCTTTAACCGCCCAATAAAGGCTGAGGCCATATTTTCAAAATCATTAACCAATTCAGCATGACAATCGCCATCCCCTAAGAGCCACTCACCTACGGCATAGTCAGGATGATTAAACACTTCCATTTCTGCAGGTATACACGTGCAAAATTGCGCAACGATATTGAGCGTTCATCTTGAATCCTTTGCACATAATTGGCACCCTATGTGGTAACCCAAAACAGCTTATGGCCTAAGTGATTAAGCGCGATTAACGCCTGTAATACAGATATCAGCAAAACACTGATATCATGAACCGCTAAAGGCCAGTAATACGTTACTTCTACCTAAATTGTTCAACATAAGGTTGAACAATTACTTTAAGAGCTAAGTAATTGATATGAATAAAAACAAACCTATGCTACTTGAAAATCAGTTGTGTTTTGCTGTTTATTCAACGTCACTGACTATCATCCAGCTGTATAAGCCATTACTAGACTCCATTGGGCTAACTTACACTCAATATTTAGCAATGCTAGTACTCTGGGAACAAGACGGTTTAAGTTTAAAAGCATTAGCCAGCAAACTCGGACAACAATCGGGCGCATTAACACCGGTGATCAAACGTCTCGAAACTGACGGCCTACTTAAACGCATACGCGATCCCCAAGACGAACGAGTGTTATGCATGCAAGTCACCGAAAAAGGTTATCTACTGCAACCGAAAGCTGAACAGATCCACGAATGTATTGTTGAACAATGTGGTATCGACATATCTGAACTCACAGACCTAAAACAGCAGCTGGACCAATTTAGGCTAAAACTCCCCTCTCACATTGAGTTCTAACTCACAAAAGTGCTCAATATTTGCGATATATTTATTTTTTACCGCCATATGATAATCACGATAACGAATTGTGTGCAACTTAAATTAACCATTTTTTAGGTTGGTACGTCATAAACGGCTATTATACCAATCTCATTAAATATCGGGTCAGATCACATATTTAACAGGATTGGTATTACTTATAAACAACCCCAGATTTCATGACAAACGACACTGCTAATAATGCTTCAATTTGTTCAAGTGGGCTGTTATGTGTCGCAATAATGTCGGCATATTTACCCACTTCAAGCGTACCGAGCTTATCCGACATATCAATCAAATTGGCCGCATTGATTGTCGCACTAACTAAAATGTCCGCATTGCTCATACCAGCCTTACTCATCAATACCGCTTCTTTAGCATTGTCACCATGATGCGACACGCCACTGTCGGTACCATAAGCAATGTTAACGCCTGCTTTGTATGCCGCACTGAAGTTTTTCATCATGTCACCACCAACACGAATCGCTTTGGCTTTAATCGCAGGCGACATAAACTCACCCCCAGGCGCATTGGCCATTTTCACCACAGTGTCACCGGCTAACAATGTTGGCACTAAAAACGCGCCACTTTTTTTCATTAATTTTATGCTTTCCTTATCGGCATAACTGCCATGTTCAATGCTGTCCACTCCAGCACGCAACGCCGCATTAATGCCTTGGGCTGCATGGGCATGGCTGGCCACTTTGCGGCCTAAAGCATGCGCAGTATCAATCACCTCTTTAAGTTCGTCATCGTCCATTTGCTGCCCCGTACCAGTATTCGTGTCCGATAATACTCCGCCCGTAGAGGTAATTTTAATCACATCGGCACCAAACTTAATGGCCCGTCGAGTAGCACGACGACAATCATAAGGTCCGTCACAAATCGTCTTTGAGGTAAACTTATCAAGTAAATCTGGGCTCATGCCATCCACATCGCCGTGACCACCCGTTACCGACACCCCGCCAGATGCAATAACTCGCGGGCCATCCACCCAACCTTGATTAATACCGTCGCGTAATGCATAAATTTGTTCGGGTTTAGCGCCTAAATCCCGAACGGTAGTAAAACCAGCTAATAAGGTCTTTTTAGCAAAATAAGCACTGCGCATTGCCACGTCTGCATCCGACATCCTTAACGCTTCACTGTCATTATTTGGCCCTAGCTCCCCCTGCAAGTGCACATGCATGTCCATCATTCCAGGCATAACAAAGCTATTTTTTAAATCAATAATCACAACATTGTCATTTTCGTTGGCCATAGGTGCAGACTGATAGCCTGAAGTAATAGAAGTGATTACCCCGTCTTTTATGACCACAGTTTGTTGGCTCAAAGGCGACTCACCAGGCACAGTTAATAATGTGCCAGCATAAATAATGTTAATCTCCGCAGCATTAGCACTCGCCGCTCCCAGGGTTAATCCAAGCACAGCCAAGGCAATGGTACTCATAATATGTTTGTTCATAGTGACTCGCTTTTTGTTATTAACATTTGCTAAGTTTCTACACTGCCAAAATATCTGTTATGTTACAAGGAAGTAAAACATCGTGTTACCGTTAAGGTAATTTGAAAGTGATTTCATTTTTAACGCAGTGAATAAACACAATGAATATTGCAATTTTTGGCGCAGGTTCGACAGGGTGTTATTTAGCGGGTCAGTTATGTATGTCAGGCTTACCAGTGAGCTTAATCTGCCGACCAGCCATTAAACAAAACATCATCAACAATAACGGCATTACCTTGACAGATTACAAAGGTTTTGCACAAACCGTTATGCCGCAAGAATTGATCACTGATATAACCCAAATACCGTCCATCAATGGCAAATTTGATGTGGTATTTGTTACCTTAAAATGCCATCAAGTGAGCAGTATTGCCAATCAGCTAATGGCCATAACCCATGACGACAGCAGCATTATATTTATGCAAAATGGTTTAGGCAGTGTTGATAGCATTCAAGATTCGCTCGACCATTACCAGTTACTCCAAGGTATCACCCCTTTTAATGTATTACAGTTACCCAATGGCGTATTTCACCAAGGCACTGAAGGTGTGTTTACCTTGCAACAAAACCTGCACACTACAGCTATTCAGTCAGCACTCACTCAGCATGGATTTGGCTGCGACATTGAAGTAAACTTTACCCCCATTATTTATGGTAAGTTATTACTCAACCTCAATAATGCCTTAAATGCCATTACCGACTTGCCAATAAAACAACAATTGAGTCAATATAAAAATCGCCGTAGACTCGCCAAAGCAATGCAAGAATGGCTTGCGGTGTGCGAAGCCGCCGATATTCAGTTACATCAGTACACTAAGGTCAAACCTACATGGTTGCCGACCATTTTATCGCTGCCAAATTTTCTGTTTAATGTGTTAGCCAAACAAATGCTCGACATCGATCCCAAAGCACGCTCGTCAATGTGGGAAGACATTCAAGCCAAACGCAAAACAGAAGTCGACTACATTAATGGCGCGGTGGTTAACATTGGCAAAAAATATGGTATAAAAACACCCGTCAATCAAGCGATAGTAGAACAAATAAAACAATTAGAACAACAACATTAACCAGATGCTGTACGAGATATAGTTGTCGAGACAAATGAAATTCTACTGTACAATTTAATAACAAAAATACAACCGACTTAATCGCTCGCGTACACCAAACGTATTAATATAATCCTGCATTGGTGGATTGTATGTTTACTCAAATCGCACACGATTAACTCATTGGACATTAACCAAGATGAACGACAGCACTTTCTTTTTTGGCGATTGGCAAATCAATCCACAAAGTAACAGCGTTCAATCGGGTGAGACAATCCGCACCCTCGAACCTAAAGCCATGGACGTATTGCGGCTACTGTGCCAACACCAAGGAGAGGTGCTCACCCCAGACGACATTATTCGCCAATGTTGGGGCAACATTGCCATGGGTGACAATCCACTGCATAAAGTGATCACCCAGCTGCGTAAAGCCTTAGGTGACCAAGCGTCAAACCCCAGCTACATTGAAACCATCCGTAAACGCGGTTATCGCACCTTAGCAGACGTTACATTTCCAATCGGTCATCATACCCGAGTTAGCACATCCACATGGCAAGGCCAATCGCCCTTTCCCGGACTGCGCGCATTTGAAGCAAACGATGCCGACGTGTTTTTTGGTCGCGGCGAACAAGTCGATACCTTGTTAAATAGGATCTCAAAACAAATTCAATTTGGCCGAGCATTTTGCTTAGTGCTTGGCCCAAGTGGCACAGGTAAATCGTCGTTAATTAACGCAGGGGTTATTCCTAATCTCAAAAGTGCCACGGGTTTTAATGGTGTAGGCGTGCTCGATTATGCCAGCCTAGACTTAGCCGATGTCACCCAAGACCGACTGCTTATTGATATCGCCTGTGCCATGCTCGACTGGGAAGTAAACGATATTCCCGTATTTCCCCTGCTCAGTGCACAAGATCTTGCCGTACAACTTAACCAACAAATGCCAGCCGTTATCGCCCAGTGCCAACATGCCATTGCCCAGGCAAAATCAAGCCACCATTACAGCCAGGCGCATTTTTGTTTATTCGTCGACCGCTTAGAAGTGCTGTTATCGTCGCCCATTTACAGCGAACAACAACGTATCGATGCCTTAGACATTCTCGAACGCTTAGCCACATCAGGTGTGGTCATTGTAATTAGCGCCTGTCGAAACGATTTTTACCCCCAAGTGGTTAGCCACCCAAGTTTAATGGCAGGTAAAGCCAACGGTTCACACTTTGACTTGTCGGCCCCAAGCCGAACAGAACTCATGCAAATGATCCGCTTACCCGCCAACGCCGCTAACCTAACATGGTCGATTGATCCTAATACCGCCATGCCTCTGGACGAAATGCTTTGCAGCGACGCCGCATCAAACCCAGATGCACTGCCCATGCTGCAATACACCTTAGAAGCCCTGTATCTCAAGCGCGATAAAAATGATCAGCTGTTAGTGTCGGTTTATCATTCACTAGGAGGATTAGAAGGCGCCATCGGTAAAAATGCCGAACAGGTGCTCGCAGGGCTAAACGATGCCGAACGTGCGGCCTTACCAAACGTGTTATCTATGTTGGTCACCCTATCCGAAGACGAAAACTCGGTCACCAGCCGCGCAGCCAGTTGGGATGGACTCAAAAGCGAAGCAGAAAAAAACCTCGTTAAAGCCATGGTAGACAACCGCTTATTTGTATCGCACCTGCAATACGACAAAGCCTGTTTTAGTATCGCCCATGAAGCCCTATTAAGGCGTTGGCCTCGCGCCACAAAATGGATAAGCGAACACAATGACAGTTTAGCCATTAAAAGCCGCTTACAGCATCAAACACTGCGCTGGTTAAATGAATCAAAAAGCTCAGCCTATTTGCTTACCGAAGGTAAGCCCTTAGCTGAGGCACAAAGCTTAATCGCCAACCCGTTATTTACCATAGAGCCACAAGAAGCAGCGCTCATTAAAGCCTCAACCAAACAAGCCAACATCGGGCGCTGGCGTCGGCGTATTATTATGTTTAGCTTAGTAGCGCTCACACTCATTTCAGTCGCCATGAGTGTTCGCAGCATTGAGGCCGAAAACCAAGCACAACAAAAACGCCTGGCGGCAGAAAACTTACTCGGTTTTATGGTGGGAGAATTCGCCGACAAAATGCGCGGTATTGGCCGAATGGACTTGCTCGATGGGATCAGTAACAAAGCATTAGAATATTTCAGTGACTTTTCTGCCGACGATGCCAGCTATTTAAGCTTTGAAGCCCAGTTTCAACACAGCCAAACCTTAGAGGCCATGGGCGAAGTGGCCTATTCTCGCGGCAACACTGACGAAGCCCGCAGCGCCTTAATCGCCGCCCGCGAGCGCATGTTGCCGCTACTCGAAATACAACCGCAAAACCTTAGTTTACTTAAAACTTTAGGGGCCAATGCTTTTTGGCTCGGCCAGCTTGAATACGATAAAAGTGATTGGACTGCAACGCTGCCTTGGTTGGAGCGTTATCTTGAATACAGCCAAGCCATGTATCAATATGCCTCAGACGATAACAATGCCATTATGGAGTTGTCCTATGCCCACAACTCCCTAGGCTCGATACACATGAAGCAACAAAACTTTGCTGCTGCACGAGAGGCATTTGAGCAATCATTACAGTTAAAACAAAAAGCACTAGTTCAAGACCCAAGTAATAGCAAAATGATTGCTGATGTGGCCAATGCACAATCATGGATTGCTAGCGCGGCCACCGCTCAAGGTGACATTACCGCGGCGATACAAATACACCAACAAATTCAACAGCAGCTGTCCAATCAAGCATTAGAAAAACAGCCTTATTTACTTGACAGGTTATCGAGCAGCTATCAAATACTGGCTAATTTACTAAATTACCAAGGCCACCAACAACAGGCTTTTGAAAAAGCACAGCTTAGTTTAGTCACAATTACCGATGCCCTAAAACAAGATCCTGATAATGATATTTGGAAGATCCAACAATATTACGCCTACTTGAATATGCTGGCATTCAGTACTAAACCCATTGAACACACCATGGGTCACAGTATTGACTCATTAGCAACCATGCTTGATGAAGATATCACCTTAAAAACGTCCGCTAAAAAAATGGATGTGTGGGCAACCTATCAACTGGCTACTGCAAATTATTTAGCATCACAAGGATTATTGTCAGATAGTCTAAACTATGCCCAACAGGCAACAGCCTCTTTTAATCAATTAATCAATGAGTTCAAACAAAATTCTTATTACTTGGCTCGTTTAGCCCAAAGCAATATGTTAACAGCAACATTGCTGACTCAATTAGGCCTGCCACAACAAGCCAACTCTCTGTGTCTGCAAACTAAAAAACAATTAGCACTAATTGCCGACAAAAATAATGAGCCCAAATTTACAGTCCCTTACGCTCACGCCCTCGACTGTCTCGGTGAGCTTACGCAACACCCCAATTTAGTTCAACTGCTAGAAAGTTCGGCCATAACCGATTTTAGGTTTAACCCTAAAACTAAAAACCCTAACCCCTAACCCCTAACCCAACAAAATGGAAAATATAATGTCAAATACCCAAAACACGACAACATTTTTTAATCTCACCGTTACCTTAGAAAACGGCGAGCCGTTTTTCAGTTATACCAATCACGATGGTACCCCTAAAAGCGGTGATGTTATCATTACCAAAAACTGTACTATCACCTACCAACTTATTGATCAAACGGGCAAAGGGCTTAAGTTTGTTGGCGCAGCGTTTATGACCCCATTTGACGGCATTATCGATGCAGTCAGTACTGATGGCAGCTTAATACACTTAACCGACTTAGATGAAGTATCGGGCAACACCCAATTTCAATTTGTGTTGTCGAACACCAGCAATACCTTATTGGTACTCAGCCCAGACCCTGAAATTATCAACCGCGAACATAATTAAATAAGTAGAAGCATATTAAAAAGCTCAGGCTTGCCCTGAGCTTTTTATCTTGTTCAACATAACTAAAACAACCAATAATTGAACCTTGATAAAACGGCTGGCGTTAGCCATTAACACACAGAAAATGATCTCTTTCACACTCGCGTAAATCGACATAACTTCCGCTTCCAAGACGCTTAACCGAATCCTATTACCGCTGTTCAGCGGCCAAAAAACACTACCCAATGTGACAATGCAATATGCGGTTTCGGCTAAATGCATATCTGCAAGCACTCAAAACACCTCAAAAAAACCTGCTAAATCAGATGCCATTCAAAAGACAGGCAACAGTATCGACACAATTACAATAGATTTAAAGAAATAACTTAAATTTTATAACCAATTAATTCAGCAAGTTATAACAAGAAGATTACCGAAAGGTAAAAAAACAATATTCCTAATAAAGTGTTTGACATCAACAAGGGGTTTTCAACACAAAACGCTTAAAGGAATAATCATGTTTAACAATGACAAATTAACGGAACTCAATGACACGATTACACGAGTGACTAAATTAACAGACTCATTCGCTAAATTTCCTAGCGCAGTAACAATACCTTTGTGCCTTGAGTCTGAAACCTTATCAGACGCAGCGTCAACCCATGCAAAATCAGCAAGTCATCCTGGCAAAATAGCCGTAGCCGATAACTTACAAATTCGCACCTTACTCAACGTGATTACAGCCATTTCGGAAGCAATTTTTGTGGTAAATTCTGCCGGTGTAATTGAGATGATAAACCCACTAGGCGCTAAATTATTTGGCGCCCCAGCAGAAATGTTAATTGGTCAAACTTGGACCGATTATCTACAAAGCCCGTTTAAAGATGAATATCAATCTTTGTTTGCCTTATGGAATAGCGCCAGCGATGAAACCAATAAAGTGACTCAATTTAATCATGGGCCTAAAGAGATTATCATTAATCGTGCCGACAGCACCCTGCTAGAAGCCGACTTATCATTGTCATGCTTACCGTCAATGCATATAGGTTCACAGCCACTATTTATTGGCATCATGCATAACCTTACAACCCATAAAGCCGAATACAATAAGCTGCGCCACTTAGCCCATACCGACAAATTAACCGGTCTTGCCAACCGTCATGCATTTGATGATGCCCTACAAAGCAACTGGAACGACAGCATAAACCACGACCAACCCTTGTGTTTAATCATTATCGATGTCGACTATTTTAAAATATTTAACGACCAATTTGGTCATGTTAACGGTGATAAGTGTTTGCAAAAAATTGCCGATGTATTGGCCGATGTTCTCCCCTCTAACAATGCCATGTCAGCACGATATGGCGGCGAAGAGTTTGTTATTATTCTACCCAACAGCAACCCATTAACCGCAGAATATATTGCCAAAAATATTCAGCGTCGGATTAACCAGTTAACCTTTACCGACATTGGCTTACCAGCACAAACAAAAATCAGTGTCAGCCAAGGTATCGCATGTGAACGTAGCGGCCAATACCGCACCCCAACCGCATTGGTTTGCGCCGCAGATACTGCACTGTACCGTGCAAAATCAACTGGGCGTAACTGCATCAACATTAGTGCTTGAGCCGCTGACGTAACAAGCCTGATAAGCTGCAATGCCGCTATTTTGATTGGCTTGCTGAGCCATAGCTTGTTCGGTCGGCGAGGCGTAGTGGTTATCCCAATGTTGTAATTTAGGCAGCATCAGTCTATGCCACAAAGGCGGAATGAGGGTTAATACAAAGGTACTAAGGTAACCTCCAATCATTTGCGGTGCATCGGGATAAGGTGATAATTGATGATAAGGCAACTGCCCTTGGGCATGATGATGCGAATGCCGAGTTAAATTAAACATGGCCCACGAACTTACCCGCTTAGTGGTATTCCAAGAATGGTGTGGCTGTACAGGCGTATTAACCGCTCTAACCAAACCATAATGTTCCATGTAATTAACTATTTCTAACGTCGCTTTAGCCCACAATGCCATTAATATAAAAAAGCTTATCCCCTGCCAACCCGCAAGCCAAAACACCCACACCATAATAGTTAAACTCATGGCATAACCACGTAACGCTTTATTGTGCCAGTTCCATACCGCTAACTGTTTACGCTTAAGCCTTTGCTGCTCAATATGCCACGCACTAATATTGCCCTTAATGGTTGATATAATGATGTGGGCATACACACCACGGCCACGGGGAGCCGTCGCGGGGTCGTTCAAGGTACTAACATATTTATGATGGCCATACACATGCTCAATGGCAAAGTTAGCATCAAAACTGAATGCCAATAACCAACGTCCAATCAATAATGACACCGGCTGCCAAGTACGGTGCGTTAGCTCATGGCCGGTAATGGTTGCCATAACGCCAACGACTAAGCCCAAGTAAATCACCATCACCCCATATTGAATCAAGCTGGTGTTTTCCCGCGCTAACAATACGTCATAACCAATAAGACTGGTCACCCAAGCACCATATTGACCAATATCTTGGCTGGCAAATTGCCAGCAACACACAAATACCAACATCACCGTTAATGGCAACGCGAGCCACAACAACCAAGTGAGCAAGGCTGGATATTGATAGTTTGGGGTTTCAGTGTCGTCACCAAACACAATGTCGCCACCTAAATACACCGCAACCCAAACAGCAAAGCCAATACTAATATAAGCTTCGCCCAAGGTAATGCTGGCAATGGCAATGAATGCCATAAGGTGAAACGACATAAATTTAAGGTATGCAAACATGGCTATGTCCTTATTCTTGCGATTCGTCGGCTAAAGGACGCTGGCGTAAATTTAACTGAATGTGCACAGTAGATTTAGGCACACTTTGGCAGGCCAAAATCATCCCGCTGGCTATCGCGTCGGCCGATAACACATAAGCACTGTCGGTTAATTGCTTCACTTCACCCGCGACTAATTGGCAACGACAAGCACCACAACTTCCCACCCTACAATGGTGAGGAAAGGCAATGTTGGCTGCTAATGCAGTGGTTAAAATAGAGTGTTTTACGCTAGCTTGCTCCACCACAGTGTCGCCATTAATGATCAACGTAACGGGTTTAGCGGTAAATATTGACAACATAAGGCATCCTTCTGCAAAAGTTTACTCTAGCGCAGTTGGCAAGATAAAAAAGAGGGGGAAACGGACATAAAGGGGTCATTAATAGACAAGCCCTCAAAAATCCGTTACAACTGAATAAACGCACATAAGAAAAATATTATGCAGCAACTGCCGATTTTTTATGTAAACCAAGTTTACCAACAGCTACAGCAATGGGGCTGCAATGTTAAGGTTTGGCTCGCGCATAACGGTGTCACACTTGAACAACTACAAGACCCACACTATCAAGTCAGCTTTGACGACTATCAACGTTTAATTGTGTCAGCGATTAATCTGTCGTCCAGAGCAGACATAGGTTTGCATGTTGGCAATCGTATTGGTATTAACACCCACGGCATGATGGGTTACGCCATACTTAATAGCAGCACACTTAAACAAGCCGTTGACACACTAAAACAATTTATAAATACCCGTACCCCATTGGTTAAAGTCACTACCCTCGAAACGCCCCAAGCAATGGCAATAACGCTACAAGAAATACACCCCCTAGGCATCATACAGCAGCCGTTTATGGATGCATTATTAGTAACAATTGCTAAGTTACTACAACAACTCAGCCCGCAATCGTCGGTGATATCGCACGTTCACCTAAGCCTTGGCGCACCTCATTATTGGCAGCAATATTCGGCCTTACTCAAGGTGCCAGTTCATTTTAGCCAAGCCAACACTCAGCTAATATTAACCCAAGCATCATTAAATCAACCCTTAGAAATGGCCGATCCTAGCTCGTTTATGCAAGCAAAACAGTGGTGTATTAACGAACTAACACAACTTAATTTGCAGCAAAGCCTTAGGGATAAGCTATATCAATATTTACTGCAAAGTGCGATGCCATTGCCAAGCTTATGCGACACTGCGGCACATTTTCATATGACACCACGAACACTTCATCGCCATTTAGCGCTGCAAGATAGTAGCTATAAACGTATTGTCGCAATGGTGAATCACCACATTGCCAAACATTATTTGTCGCAATCTCAGGGCAGTATTAAACAGTTAGCCTACCAACTAGGTTACGTTGATGTGGCAAATTTTAGGCGAGCATTTAAGCGCTGGCAGGGCATGACCCCGAGTGAATACCGCCAACAACAAAAATCAATGTCGACAGTGAGCCGTTAGCTTGAAACCTCGCAGGCTTATAGGAGCAAACATCCCACACCAAACATAATGAATGCTAGTCGCAGCTGTATTTCGATAGTAATCGAACTCATCATAAAACATGGCATCCTTGCTCGCTAAGTAGCGCTTAGCGAGCATTATTAACTAGGGAACGGAATACTTCTGTATAAACAACGTAGAGAGACTTAACCTCAACTCGGGTTAAGCGGTGGGATATACAAGGTAAAATGACAAAATTCGGCCTATTTTATACCAAACTTGTCATTTGTGTTGCTAACAAGGCACGTTGGTGTCACTCGCTAGCCTGTTGCGAGTCAATGCAGCACAGCTAGCGAGACAAAGGACTGTTTGTAACCGTTGATTGTCACTAGTTGAGGTTATTTAATCTAAAAAGCTGTTGTCTTGCGCTAGCATGACTTGATACAAAGGCTGAAAATTACCCCAAGTGACTAAATCGGATCCATTGATTTGGCGTGTTTTTGTCGCAATATCATGACCAATTAATTTAAGCTCACCTGCCGCCTGGGCTAATAATTGGCTATGGCAGCAACTGTCTAACATGACAAAGTTGGCTGTTGCCGCATCAACAGATTTACCAACAGTTAGCAAACCATGGTTTTGTAATATCACTGCGGTATGGCCTTGAAGTGCCTCGGCAATCATGTCGCCTTCAGACAAGTCGGCAACCACACCTGTAAAGGTGTCAAACACACTGTGGTTTTCATAAAACATGCAGGCGTCTTGTGAAATGGGTTTAAGTAATTCACCTAATGACGAAAAAGCACGGCCATAGGTCGTATGCGCATGAGCCACTGCGTTGACATCTGGGCGGGCATGGTGAATACGTGAATGAATTGCAAACGCAGCATTATTAATTGGGTATTTACCTTCCAAAATATTGCCTTTATGGTCAACGCGCACCAAATCAGAAGCCCTAATTTTAGAAAAATGTACCGCTAATGGATTAACCCAAAATGAGTCTGGGTCGATACAATCACGCAGGGTAATGTGACCGGCTAAACCTTCGTCAAACCGATAATGAGCAAATACTCTAAACGCGGCCGCTAAGCGTTGCTTTTCATATTGCTGTTGCTGTTGTTTGTTATCAAACTTAGGCGGCAATGGCATTGGGTACTTATCTGAACCAATGGCCATTTTGCTCATTTGTACGCTGTGTTGTTCGTTGGGTGAAGTGGTCATCTTGAGTCTACTTTTATGGGTTTAGTTTGACTTTAATTTAACCAAGCCTAAAATAAATTCAAATGATACTAAATCATAGATAACTATTAATATGTTGCATAGTAAGATTGATTTAAACTTATTCCTCATTATGAGCACGGTATATCAGCAAGGCAGTATTACCGCCGCTGCCAGTAAACTGCACCTTACGCAACCGGCTGTAAGCCACGCGTTATCACGCTTACGCAACAAGTTTAATGATCCGTTATTTGTCCGCCATGGCCGAAAAATGGTTCCTACTGCTTTATGCCAAAAAATCATTCCAGATGTACTGCAAGCCATGGATTTGCTCGATAATACTATTGCAAAACCAGCAACTTTTGATATTCAGCAACACAAACGGGAGATAAAGCTTGGGCTAAGGGACATTCTAGAATCGATGTTTTTCCCTATTCTCGTACCTGACTTACTCAACAACACGCCTAATATCACTCTAAACAGTCGTCAAATTAAACGCACTGAACTTGAATCAGCACTGGCGCAGCAAAGTTTAGATATCGTTATCGATGTACTCATGCCAACCCATAAGGATATTCGCAACACGTTAATATGCAGCGAACGATTTTCATTAGTGTGTCGTCAACATCATCCTATTTTACAGCAGCTCACCCTAGCCAATTATGCCGCTGCATCTCATGCATTAGTGAGCTTAAAAGACTTCAACATCGACACCGTCGACATGGCGCTCGCCCATCAAGGCGTGAGCCGCAATATTGCATTACTCTGCGAGCATTACTTTGCCGCCATCAGCGTGATTTGCCAATCAGATTTAATCATGACTATGCCAAACACCTACGCCATGTTGCTACAACAAACCATGCCAATTGTCGTGTCGCCATTACCTTTTGATGTTCCCGATTTAGCCGTACACATGTATTGGCATAAACAAGCTGACGATGATCCGATAAACCAATGGATAAGAAATAAATTGCTTAATATCTCAGAACAGTTGTTTTAAAAAACAGCATTCCACATCAAAACAACTAATCAAATGATATTGATATCTGTTATCATTATCGTTTAAGTCGCAAATAAATGACGCCTCAATTCAGGAACGATTCATGAAACCAATGACTCAGCTTCTCGGTATCTTTGCATGCCTAGTGTTCAGCGGATGTGGAAGCAAAATAAGCCAGCAAACGCCTCTTCCGTCTGCAACCACTGTGAATGTTAGCTTAGGCAACAACAGTTCATTATATGACACCGAAGCCGCTCCACCCCATAGCGATGTTTCAGCAACAATAACCAAGCCAATCACTAAGCTGCACACTTTGCGTCAACGTTACAGCCAAACACCGTCGCAGTGGCCTGCAATACAAACCGCCGACAACCGAACAGTTGCACCACTCGCGCCACTAAAAAGGCTAAAGCCCAAGTTAAACCTTGCTCAAGTAAATTTAGGCGACATGCTATTTCATGACCAAAATTTGTCTCGAGATGGCAGTGTATCTTGCGCAAACTGTCATGAAAAGCGCATAGCCTTTAGCGATGCCAGAGCGGTTGCAATAGGAATAAAAAACCAACATGGCAATCGTAATACTCAAGCCATTTTTGCTATCGACCATTGGAAGAGTTTTTTTTGGGATGGCCGAGCAAGTTCACCAGAACAACAAGCATTAATGCCTATCGAAAATCCGTTAGAAATGGACTTATCCATTGATGAAGCACTGATAAGAATCAACAACAGCCCTGTTTACCAGCCCTTAATACACAAGGCATTTGCCAAAAAGAGTCTTAATGCCAAGGAACTGGGTATCGCTTTGGCCGAATTTGAACGATCACTCCCCATGCCTCGCACTCGGTTTACACAGTTTATTGAGCAAGCCACACGACAACCCAAGGTTGCTATTGCACAATTAAGTGATGCAGAGCTACACGGATTACATTTATTTCGCACCAAAGCAAAATGCATGACCTGCCATAATGGCGCTTTACTCAGTGATAACCAGTTTCACAACACTGGATTGAGTTTTTATGGTCGAAAACGTGAAGATTTAGGGCGCTACCAGATTACCAATCATCCTGATGATATCGGTAAATTTCGCACTCCATCGCTATTATTAATAAATGAAACGGCCCCTTGGATGCACAATGGTTTGTTTACTCAAATGCTTGGTATTGTCAGGTTATACAATGCGGGTGGCTCAAGACCGAACCGACCACAAAAATTTAACGATGATCCGCTTTACCCACAAACATCGACCTTGTTACATCAGCTTAATTTAACCAAAGATGAGCAAAATGATTTAGTCACGTTTTTAAACATGTTGTAAACAATAAACAAAAATAAAAACCCTTTTGCAAAATGGATACGTTTACACTCATAACAAAGCCATTTTACATAAAACAGCATTAAGCTAAGCGGAGTTATCAATGAATAAAATATTACTCACAAGCATCATCTCTGGCGCATTATTGACATTAACGGCCACCAGCAGTTTGTCGACAGTACAAGCTGCTGAGTTAAGTTTTGCCCATATCGAAACAGTGGGCACCAGCACCATTGAAGCCTCGGCAGACATGGCAATCATCAATGTTCAGGTATCAGTAGAAGCCGATAGTGCCAAAGCCGCAAAAGATAAAGCCGACGAAGCGGTCAGCCAATTTATGCAACGTTTACTCAAGGCTGGTGTCGACAAAAAACACATTCAAAGTGCTAATTTGCAACTTAACCCTCAATATATGTATGTACAAAATGAACCACGAAAACTCACGGGTTACAGTGCTAATCGCCAAATGACCATTACCGTAATTGACCTTAATCGCTTAAATGAGTTACTCGACAGTGCTTTGGTGGAAGGCATTAATAATGTGAATAATATTGAATTAAAATCGAGCCAAGAAGCACACATTATTACCCAAGCTCGCCAAGCTGCCATTGATGACGCCAAGAAAAAAGCCCACTCTTTAGCTAAAGGGTTTGGTGAACAAGTTGCAGGCGTATGGGAGGTGAGGTATTTTCCACAGCAAACACACCAGCCAGAAATGTACCGTGCCAGCATGAAAATGAACGCCGATGTTGCACAAACTTACCAGCAAGGCCAAGTATCAATTAGCGACAGAGTTGAAGTGATATTTAGGCTTAAATAGTACAAAAAGCGGTAGGCTGAACAACCTTGCTTCAGCCTACTTTACTGTAATACCCATTGCAATAATTTACTCGTATCACTGTCCACAATTACAAACAATTCCCAAAAAAATCACGCTAACAGGTCCTACCAATTGGCAATCAAAATAAATAACTAACTGTTTAATAACTATTAAATTTATGGTCTTTATTTAATTGCAACAAAAATGATCTAAGTCACATATGAATATCGCTGCTCAAATTAAACTAAATAAACATAACTCGGGTGATGGAATGATTGGCCCGAGCTGAAATGTGGTTGTAGATGCGATGGTAAATAATCAAGATTAATCTGCATACATCACAATAAGCAAACTCCGTTTTCGCTGTTGTACCTTAATGAAGTCCTTCTCGTTCGATCCCCAAAGGCATGAAGACTTAGCCAGTAACTCAAAAAACTTAAAGGCCTTGCAATGATTGACATCACCTTAGACGGTATAACCTTATCGCTTCCTCAAGCAGACAACTTGCTAAAGGCTGCGGCCTCTGCTGGAGTGACGATTCCCAGCTTGTGTGACTTTTCCCATGATCAAGGTAAACAACACTGTAATTTATGCTTGGTGCAAATCAAAAACCATGACGGCAGCTTACGCTGTGTCCGAGCATGTGAAACACAAGTTGAAACAGGGCTAAACGTTATCACTCAATCGAGTTATTTAAGCAACGTTCGCCAAGATGCATTGAAAACCATTCTCAGTGACCATTTTGCCGATTGTGAAGCCCCCTGCCAAACCGCTTGCCCTGCCGGAGTTGACGTGCAGTCTTACCTGTATCATATCGGCAGAGGCGACCATAAAGAAGCCGTCAAGGTCATCAAAAAAACCTTACCCTTGCCTTTGTCTATTGGCCGTGTTTGCCCTGCATTTTGTGAAGCTGAGTGTCGTCGCGGGCTGGTAGATGAACCTGTGGCAATCCGTCAACTCAAACGTCATGCAGCCGATTTAGATTTGCATGATCTAGAGTCTTATACACCACCCAAAGCGCCTGCGACCAATAAGCGTGTGGCCATTATTGGCAGTGGCCCTGCGGGGTTAACCGCCGGATATTACCTGTCTAACAACGGCCACGATGTAACCATTATTGAGTCGGCGCCTAAAGCGGGTGGATGGTTGCGTTACGGCATTCCTGAATATCGATTGCCTAAAGATATTCTCGATAAAGAGATAGAACTACTTACCCGTAACGGACTTAAGATCAACACCGGCGTTGAACTGGGGCGAGACACTAATTTAACCGATTTAGTCGCCAATTATGATGCTGTTTGCCTCGCCATTGGGGCGCAAAAAGCCGTACCGATGAACTACCCTGGCAGTGATTTAAGCGGTTGTTATTTAGGCGTGGACTATTTACGCGATTACTGCACCGACAAAAAGTTTATTACTGGTAAAAAAGTGGCCGTTATTGGTGGGGGTAATACCGCTATTGATTGCGCTCGAACGGCTGTTCGCGATGGTGCTGATGTTACCCTCATTTATCGCCGCAGCCGCGATGAAATGCCAGCCGAACCCTATGAAATACACGAAGCTGAAGCAGAAGGCGTTAAGTTTTATTTTCTCACCAATCCACTCGAAAACCACAGTGATGACCAAGGTCGAGTTAAATCAGTCACGTTTGCTAAAATGGCGCTTGGTGAACCCGATGCTTCAGGCCGTCGCTCCCCCAAAGCGACGGGGGAAACCTTTGAAGAACAATTTGATACCGTGATCCCTGCGGTATCACAACAGGTGGATTTAGCCTTTTTAGACCAACCCGAAAATCAAATAGCCACGGGCCAGATAGCCCTTACCCGTTGGCATACTTTCCTTGGCTGCGAGCAAACCATGTCTGCGGGGGTGGAAAAACTATTTGTTATTGGTGACTCCCGCACAGGCCCAAGTACCGCGGTAGCCGCAGTGGCTGATGGTCGCAAAGCTGCTGAAGCCATTGAAGGGTTATTAACTGAAGGCTTAACTTGTCACTTAGAGCAAGAACAGTTTAACTCACAAAAAGCAAAAAAAACCGCCTCGTTATCGGCTGAGCTATACCCAGAGACCACTAAACGTCGTCGTTTGAAAATGCCAGAGCTAAACCAGCTAAATCGGTCACTTAACTTTGCTGAAGTAGAGCTTGGCTTCGTTCCTGATGAGGCAATGAAAGAAGCGATGCGCTGTTTAGAATGTGCTTGCCAAGCCAATACCGATTGTAAGCTACGCGACTATGCCACCGAATATAAAGTCGATGGTAAAGCACTGGATCAAACCCAAGCACGTAAGTTTAAAGTCGACAACAGTGCCCCTTTTATTACTTTTGATGCCAATCGTTGTATCAGTTGCGGAGCTTGTGTTGAGGCTTGCCACCAACAAAGTGGTCATAACGTTATTAGCTTTGAACCCAATAGCTATCAAGCACTACCCAATGCAGCAACGACAGGTATTAAGCGCAATGCGCCTCGCGTAGGCTTTACTGCGTCGATGAATGACAGCGATTGTGTTCAATGCGGTAACTGTGTTCAAGTTTGTCCTACGGGGGCGTTAGTCGATGCACGCGATAAAACCCAGGGCAGTGACAGAGTGTTAACCAAAACCTCAACAGTGTGCACATATTGCGGTGTCGGTTGCCGAGTTGAACTGCATGTAGACCAGAGTAAAAACCAGATTATGCGAGTCACTGGCGATACCCAATCACTGGTAAATGAAGGCATGTTATGTGTAAAAGGCCGTTCTGGTTTTGACTTTTTAAACAGCCCTAAGCGTTTAACAACGCCATTAATTCGTAAAAATGGTCAGTTGGAGCCCGCCAGTTGGGCGGAGGCCATAAGCTACATAACCGCGCAACTAACCCCCATAAAAAATGCCACTGGACCAAGCAAGTTTGCTGCATTGTCTTCGGCAAAATGCACCAATGAAGAAAACTATTTACTGCAAAAATTCACTCGTAGTGTCATGGGCACCAATAACATAGACCACTGTGCAAGATTGTGTCATTCATCATCCGTAGCGGGCTTATCCGATACTATTGGCGGCGGAGCGATGACCAATGATATACCGAGCATTAAAGACTCTGACGTTATTTTTATTATTGGCTCCGACACCACTACCGCTCACCCAATTATCGCATCCCATATCAAAAGAGCCGTCAGCCAACACGGCGCCCGTTTAATTATCGCCGATCCAAAGAAAACCACTATTGCAGACAGTGCCAATTTGTATGTATCCCATAAACCCGGCACAGATGTCATGCTACTGAATGCCATCATGCAACAAATTATCATTAATGATTGGCAAGATATGGAATACATTAATAACCGTATCGAAGACTATGAATTGCTCAAGCAAGAAGTAATGAAGCCCGATTACACCTTAGCTAATGCTGCAATAATCACTGGCGTAAGCGCCGAAGATATTGCCACTATGGCAAACATGATTGGCACCGCCAACAAAACCGCCTTGTATTACGCCATGGGTATTACTCAGCATACGACGGGTTATGATAATGTGGTGTCTACCTCCAACTTACAATTACTGTGTGGCAACATTGGCATTGCGGGTGGCGGAATCAATCCACTGCGCGGCCAAAGCAATGTTCAAGGTGCCTGTGACATGGGCGCGCTGCCCGACTATTATCCTGGTTACCAAAGAATTGATAACCCCATAAACAACGCTAAATTTGCTAAAGCTTGGGGCAACACTTCGTTGCCGTCGTCACCAGGACTTGCAGCAACAGAAATTATGCACGCCATTGTTAAAGACCAAGTAGATGCCTTGTATATTTTGGGTGAAAATCCGGTGTTAAGCGATCCGGACCAAGCCCATGTGATTGCAGCACTTTCCAAGGTCAAATTTATGCTTGTGCAAGATATCTTTTTAACCGAAACCGCACAGATGGCGCATGTGGTGCTGCCCGCAACCGCTTTTGCTGAAAAAGATGGTCATTTCACAAACACCGAACGTCGAGTACAGCAATTACGCGTTGCGTTAACCCCGCCAAGTGATGCGATGGTTGATTGGAAAATTATCCAAATGATCGCCAACTCACTAGACGCTAATTGGCACTACCGCAGTACTCAAGATATTTGGCAAGAAATTAACCAAGTCACCCCGCAATATCATGGTCTAACTTGGCAACGCCTTGAGCATAAAGTAGATGGTTTACAATGGCCATGCTTTGATGAAAACCATCCTGGCACCCCCATTTTGCATACCGACACATTTTTGCGCGGCAAAGGCAAAATGATGCCAGTGAGTTATCGTCTACCCGCTGAAATGCCCGACAGCGAGTATCCATTAACGCTTTCGACTGGTAGGTTATTAGAGCAATTTCATACTGGCACCATGACACGTAAAACCCCTGAACTGGATATTAAAGGCGCACCCAGAGTAATGATTTCGGTTTACGATGCTGAACAACTCGGTGTAAGCAATGGTGATATGTTAACCCTTAGCACTCGCCGTGGAAAAATAGAAATCGCTGCTTTTGTCACTAAACGGGCACAAGTAGGGGTGTTATTTTTACCCTTCCACTTTGTTGAGGCGGCAGCCAACAAGCTGACCATTAATGCATTAGACCCAATAGCCAAAATCCCAGAATATAAAGTGTGTTCAGTTAAGGCCGAAAAGTCACAACAGGCAGTAGCCTAACTGACATTATAAAAAACGCCCTAGCGCAAATGCGTTAGGGCGTTTTTATTGCAACATTTATTGGTTAGCTGCGTTTTCGATAAGCCATCACCAACAACACAATACCGGTTACTAAAAACGGCAAACTTAACCACTGGCCAGCACTTAATATTGACTCATGATAAGCAGCTTGACTGACTTTTACGCTTTCGATAGCAATACGCGCACTAAATACCGAGACTAAAAACACCCCAAAAATGGCTCCGTGTTTTTGCTTCATTTTGGTGTATTTATAAATTGCGCATAAACCGATAAAAATCAATAAATACGCGAACGACTCATACAACTGTGCAGGATGGCGCGGTAACATATCAATCCGCTTGAAGATAATCCCCCAAGCTAAGGTTGTCGGCTCCCCCAAAATCTCAGAGTTAGCAAAATTTGCCATACGCACAAAAAAGCCAAATATTGCGGTGGCAATGGCTAAGCGATCGAGTAAAAACAAAAATGGCAGCTTCACTTTGCGTTGATAATAATACAAGGCCAATATAGCGCCTAAGCCCCCACCATGGCTGGCGAGTCCGCCTTCCCAAATCGCAAATATTTTAAGCGGATGAGAAAAGTAATACCCAGGGTCATAAAAAATACAATGGGCCAAGCGTGCACCAACAATAATGCCAACAACGCAATAAATTAATAGATTATCCAACGACTCAACATCCAAGCCTTCTTTTTGGTAAATGCGCTTCATCACCTGAAAACCGGTCGCAATGGCTAACGCAAATAACGCCCCATACCAATGTACTTTTAATCCCATAAACGAAATCAACACAGGATCAAGATCCCAAACGATATGTTCCAATTTATTTACTCCAATTGATAGTCACATTATGCTAAAACAACTTTACGACAGATGATACATAGATAGCCAACAGAAGAGAAAGTTTCATTAACTAATCAACATAATGCCGTTAAATAGGTTACCATTTAGCGTTATTTACCGCTTACAAGCTGCATTGTTAGAGTTAACAGAATAATGGCCGATAAAACCGAATACCATATTGATATTACTGAGCACAGTACCGACACTATTGGCCTTTTGGCACAAGCCAGTGGCTTAGGCAAGCAAGTGTTGAAAGATGCGATGCAAAAAGGCGCTATTTGGCACAGCCATGGTAAACAAACGAATCGAATTCGACGCGCCAAAAAGCCCTTACAACCGGGCGACAAACTGCACCTGTATTACAATCAATACATCTTAGATGAACAAGTCGCGCCAGCGGAATTACTATTCGATGAAGGCGAGTACAGCATTTGGTATAAGCCATATGGTATGCGTTGCCAAGGTTCGAAGTGGAGCGATCACACCACTATTAATCGCTATGCAGAGTTGCATTTACAACCGCAACGTAATGCTTTTATTATCCACCGTCTTGACCGTGCAGCAACTGGGTTACTGATATTGGGCCACAGTAAAAAAACCACCGCGGCCATTGCTAAGCTATTTGAGTCTCGGGCGCTTGAAAAGCATTATCAAGTCATTGTTGAAGGTGAGTTTGCTCACCAAACAGTGACCATAGACACCCCTGTCGATAATAAGCCGGCCTTATCACATGCAGCAGTGCTTGCTTATCATCCACAGCTCAATCAATCCAAAGTACAAGTAAAAATAGACACGGGTCGTAAACATCAAATTCGTATTCACATGGCTAGCCTTGGTCATCCGGTGGTAGGCGACCGTTTACACGGTAATGGCGACGAGCATTCGCCCGACCTTGCACTAACGTCATGCTTTTTTCGCTTTACTTGCCCGTTAAGCAACACGATAAAAACTTTTGAGTTGCCAGAGCATTATCGTCCAGCATTTGCTGCCACTTAATCACTTGAAATGGAACCACACCATGCGTAGTCTTATTGCATTACTTTGCTTTAGTTTGAGCCAAGCTTGTATGGCGGCCAGTTTACAACTGCCCAGCAACGCCGAAACCGTATTAGTTAATGGTAAAGCCACACAACAATCAAATGTAACACTCGACTTAACGATGCCTAACGCAATTCAGCAAATCGCCTTTCGTTATCAAGCCCGTTATCGCGACAATGGCAGCCAAATTCACTTTACCTCTGACATTGTTATTTTGCGCTTTCAAGCCACCGAACAACACTACAGGTTAACATTGCCGACGATTAATTCGACCTCTCGCGCTAACCAATTTAATGCTCATCCAGCAATAACCTTAACCGACAACGCAGGTAACAAGGTTGCTTTTAATCAAGATAAATTGATGAAGTCAGGCTTACAAATTGGGCGTAATTTTGAGCAAGAGATATCACATTACAATGCCTCTGGTGCCATCGCAGCCATAACGGTTAAACCAACCGTAATACCAACACCAAACACCTTAATAACCAATACGCCAACATTTTCTGCCGAGGTAAAAGCAGAACAGGTAGATAAATCACAAGAAACCAGCCAAGCTGAAGTCAGCAGGATGCTAGATTATTGGTACCAAAAGGCCAATACCCACACCCAAGCCAAATTTAAAGCCAAAATAAATCAGTAATCATGGCGTATCGTTAGAGCAAAATTAAGTTATCTAGACCTGCTGATATCACAAAATAAATACTGCAACCATCTGCAACAATGGAATACAAACATAAGCCGACTGAGCAATATTGCGATGGTTGGCAATACCTAACTTTAGGCACAAATATCAGCAAATTGCCCATTAAGTAAACGCTGTAAATCCTGCGGGCTAATTGAAATATCTACACCCCTTTTACCTGCGCTAACATAAATGCGTTGATATTGTTGCGCCGAGGTATCGATAACCGTAAGCAAACGTTTTTTTTGCCCTAAAGGACTAACACCACCTAACACATAGCCACTTGAACGCTCTACGGCTGTAGCCTCTGCCATATGCGCTTTTTTAGCGCCTGCGGCTTTGGCAATGGATTTCATACTGAGTTTAGACGACACAGGCACAACGCCTACCACCAGCGAATGATTATCGACACTCACCACTAAGGTTTTAAATACCTGTTCTGCAGGCAACCCCAATTTTTGCGCAGCCTCTAATCCGTAAGACTCACTATTGGCGTCATGATGATATTCATGCACGTCAAAGTCTATTTTATGTTTTTTTGCCATTTCAATTGCAGGAGTCATGGTTGAACGCTCATGTGAGTTAATATGCTACCGATACTTTGTTCGGTTGATAAAAATGCAGATATCGTAAACAAACATAAGTCACCACACCAGTGGCAACCAGTAATTCAAATTCAGCTAATGTATGGATTTGCTGCACGTATTCGGCTGCAACACCAACGCTTTCCATCCAAACAGACATTTTAAATAATGCCGTCGCCCCGATGACCATTGGGAACGTAAACGCAGCATAACCAGGACTAAAAGGTAAACGCAATAGCCTAAAAAATGACACATAAATAATCGAGGTCATCAACACCCCAATGCCAAATAATAAGCCAACGATAACGGGTGACGGTTGCTGGATAATGGTTAGGTAACCTGCCAACGATAAACTGGCTGGTGCAGCTAAAATGGCGAGTGTCGGTTTTGCCGCATCAGGAATTTCATCAGCAAAAATAAGACGATAAATCATCATAGGTAACATAACAGCATAACTTACCATCCCTAAAATAAGCGCCGCATGAGCAACCCACATAAGATGAGCATTACCAGAAAATGACACATCAGCCACCACAATACCAATGGGCGGAATAAACCAACTTGGTACCATGTGATTTAACGAAAACAGTTGGCAGCGATGATAAATAAAGCCAACCAAAAAGCTAATATGGAGAAATACAGCAAAAGACCATAATAAATCTCCCGCAACAGGCGATACATAACCAAGCGAATGAGACACCACCATCAATGCCATCGCAAAGGTTGGTACCACACTACCCACCACAGGATGTGCTACATCTTGGCGTAATAAGTGAGTATGAAATAGAAATTTAACAGCTAATACCATTAATAATACGCTGGCAATAGCGGCACTAATCCATTGACCATAATGATGAAAATCAACAAGATTTTCCCAACTCCAGCCTAAACTAGCAATACCTAACGCAAGGCCCGCCATTGGGGTTGGAGCCATCTCGACTGTTTGCTTTATTGCCCGAATCATTACAACCTCAAACTCATCAACAAGCGAATAAACGCATTTTACGCTTGCTGTTTGTTTATAAATATCCAATTATACGAAACACACGTTCAGAAAAACTAAACAATAGAGCACCGACAAATCTTTCAACAACTGAGCCAACTAGATGAATATTTCACTTAAACAACTTAATGTGTTTATCAGTATTACTCAGCACAACACCTTGACCGCAGCGGCAGAAGCAATTTGTCTGTCTAAAGCAGCTGTGAGCATGGCACTGGCAGAATTAGAAAAACAGCTCGGTCATCCATTGTTTGACCGAGTCAATAATCGCTTAATCCTTAATCAAGAAGGACACAAGCTATTACCGCTTGCTGATGAGCTGCTTAGTAGAGCAAATAATATCAATCAATTATTTGATGCAGAACACGCTTTTGAAGGTCAATTAAAAATTGGCGCCAGTGATACGATAGGAAATCATGTTGTACCAGGGTTATTGAGTCAGTTTCGTCACCAACATCAACACTTTTCCCAGAGTGTGTTTATTTCAAATTCACGGTTAATCTGCCAAAAGCTGCTGGATTACGAGTTAGACATTGGCTTAATTGAGGGGAACACGCCTCATTCTGGTCTTATCGCAACGCCCTTTAGTCATGACGACATGTGCATTATTGCTGCGCCAGAGCAGCCTTTTTGTCATATGAAGAAACTGCACATTAGCGATTTATCACCGAGCGACTGGATACTGCGAGAGGCAGGGTCGGGGTCGCGAGAGTTCTTTTTGCGCACCCTTGCACCGCATATTGAGACTTGGCATGAAGTGTTTGAGCTTAATACTACTGAAGCATTAATTAATAGTGTGGCGGCGGGTATTGGTTTAGGCTGTTTATCGACGTTAGCGGCTCAATATGCTGTAAGCGATGGACGAGTTACTCAACTCGCTCCGCTTATCAAGGGTGATAACATCAAAATGCAGCGACCGTTTTGGTTGGTGGTTCACAAAGATAAATATCACAGCCCGCTGCTGAAAAGCTTTATTGAATTTTGTCATCAATGGGATAATTGATAAAACGATTCTTTTATGGGTTCTCGTTCTGCTATTTATGGCCTGCGGCCACTAACGCTTAAGATCGCAAGGTCCCCCTGCACGGGCCAAATACATTGGACATTCCAGACATTCTTCTCTGTCATTCCGGTCGCCATTTTCCGTCGTTCCGGTAATGCTTGTGGGCCGGAATCCAGCTCTGTTCTTTGGTTTTAGCCTTGGCTATGGCCTGATACAAATTCAACCATTATTAGCTAACTACCTATGCACCGGATAAAGCATGAAAAACAGGCCGTTTAGGCCTGTTTCGATTAATCAGCACACTTAATTCAATTTAGTAAGCAACGCTAATACGCTGATTAATATGCTTAGCACTTTCGGCTTCATCAAGCATGGCTTTGGCATAATCCACTACTGATACTCGGCTTTGGCCTTGTGCATCGGTAAAAAATTCATCACCGCCTAAACGGTATGGGCCTTCTGACTCGCCAGGAAAAATATTCGCTGCTGGGCTAACATAAGTCCACTCTATAGCAGAATGTGTATCACGGAACACGGCCAGAGCTTCACCCTGAGCGATAGCTTCAGCTTTATAATCTTCAGGAAATTCTGGTGTTGACACTAATGTCACGCCTGGTGCAACGTCTAAGCTACCTGCACCACCCACCCATAACAAACGTGGTGCGCCGGCTTGAGGCAAGTATTGTAATAATTGCTTAGCCGTTTGTGCTACGACTTGATGATTTTGTGCCGCGCGGCCACCGATTGAAGTGATCACCACATCAACATCAGCAAATGCGCTTGCAACGGCATCACTTGTCATCGTGGTTAAATCAAGTGTACGAACGGCCACATTTTGGCTCACTTTACTTTTGTCGCGCACGACGGCTACCACGTCATGACCACGGCTGATCGCTTCTTGCATGATAGTGCCACCAATCCAACCTGTTGCGCCTAATACTGCTATTTTCATTTTGTGTCTCGCTCTATTAATAAACAATGGAGCAAGTTTAGTGGGTATTTTTTTAGAGATAAATAGCGATTATTGCGCTTAATTGTTTCAACTTGGGATACAATAACAACTTCAATATTTGCCTGACGTTCAACACTCAGCCTAGAGGCTCCATTAGTAGGCGTATGGAACAAGCATGACCTTAGCTAATCTTTGGTCATATTTTACGATAGGATAAAATAATGGATAAAATTTCTGCCATGCGCAGCTTTGTCGAAGTGGCAAGCTGTAATAGTTTTACTCAAGCTGCTGAGCAATTGGGCTTAAGCCGACTGCAAGTCTCTCGGCACATAAAAGAGTTGGAACAATGGTTAGCATTACGCTTGTTGCATCGCACTACCCGCCAAGTCAGTTTAACCTTACAAGGCGAGGAGACACTGAATTATTGCCAGCGAATTTTAAGCGAAGTCACCGCCATGGAAAGCCGCGCCCACAGCCATAATAGTGAATTAGTAGGCAGTATTCGTATCGCCTCACCTATCGGTCTTGGTCAACATAAACTCTATGATGTGGTTGATGCATTTTGCCAACTGCACCCCAACGTTAATATTCAACTGGTGCTTTCTGACAATGTGTCGCAATTGGTCAATGACCGAGTTGATATCGCTCTGCGTTACACCCATCAACCCGATGAGTCTTTGATTGCTAGACGATTAATACATATTGATAATGTGCTGTGTGCCGCACCCGCTTATTTAGCCCAAGCAGCCACCATAAAAGAACCCGCTGATTTATTGCAGCACAATTGTTTACACCACTCTAGCCATTCACGCTGGGACTTAGTGAGTGGTGACCAACATTACCAAATTGATATTAAAGGCAATTTACAAGCGAACGACATGATAGTACTGATTAATGCAGCCTGTCGTGGTAATGGCATCGTTTGTTTACCGACAGATTTAGCTAATCATTATCTTGAAAGCGGTGAACTTGTTGAAGTGTTGCCCCATATTACAGCACCCGGAAAAACCTTATGGGCAGTGTATTTGTCTCGCAGCTACCAACAAACAGTAGTGCGAGCCTTTATCGACTTTACCGCTGCTACATGGCAGCAAGATATCAAAAAATGGCAGCCATCAAAGGGCAAAACTTAAGAGGTGGCTATCTGCTGTAATAATTGTAATAGCGCTTTAGGTTGATCAAGACTCGCATCATGACCACAATCGTCGATGCTATGTCGTTGAGTTTGGTAAAAAGCAGCTAAATGGTCACTGCATTTAGGGTGAGCTAACCGATCTTGAGACGCCACAATAACACTAACCTTAACCCCTAATAGTTGCGGGCAATGAAAACGGGCGCACGCATAAAGTTGTCGCAACCCATTGAACAACGACGTATGTTGTTGCAATCTTAATTCACTCCAAGCTTGTGACACGTCGCCATGATGTCGTTTATGGCGACTGGTATAGTTTAATACTATCGCTTCAATAATATGGACATCTGGTTTGTCACGCCTATTGAGAACAGCGTCAAATAAAGCGGCCCAAAGAGCTTGAACGCTGCATGCCAATAAGGGTAAAAACTGAAACCGCCTATACCAAGGTGAAATGTTTGCAGCGCTACTATTAATGATCACCACTCGCTTAACACTTTGAGGTCGATAAGCAGCCATTTGTAGTGCCAACATTCCACCCATTGATAACCCCACCAGCATTAACGGTGAGTTCAACTCAGGTGACTTAAGCATTGCGGCATCTATTTGTTGCCATACGGCATCACAATACAAGTCTATCGACAACGGACTGACCTGCTGTGCCAAACGCCCATTACCCGGTAAATCGACACAAATAAGGTTGATGCCCTGTTGCTGTATAAGCTGATCAAAACCATACCAATGACGGCTATCACGCATTAATCCCCGCAGTAACACCCAAGTGGTCATTATTTATCCTCGCGGTGTCCAAAATCGATTGGCTTGTTGGGTCAATTGAGTCAGTTGAGTTGGTTTAATTTGTTCAATAACTTGCGCATACGCTGCATCAATCAAGAACTGCATAAGCACCACATGTCGTCGTAAAATTCGCTGATGACGATGACTTTTTTGCGGATTAAAATACCCAGGGAAGTTAAACAACTGACGTGGATTTTTACGCACCCAAGCCCATGATCCCATTTCTAAGGTTAACGGAATAAACGGTTTCTCATTCACATTACTTGCCACTAAATAATCCCAAATATCACCATGCGTGCGATAGAAATGGCTTTGTGGTGCTAATCGATAATGACCATGGTGAGGGTAGCCTTTCTCAAATAGTTGCATTAAATGATAGATATAGCCTATACCATCAAATGGCCGCCGAGTATGAGCATGAGGAAACCACACATGATCGAGCAAGCCAAAACCGGAATGAGCATCTAATGCAATTATACTGGTACTTTCGCTCTGTAATTGCTGCACATAGTTAACCAGGGACTGGGTTTCAGGCTCCATACCGTTTACACCACGATACCAAGGCAAGCGCGGTGATAACCGCTGCCCTCCGACCAAAAATGTTACTTCTTCATCGGACTCAATTGGCGCATTACGCATTAAATCGACATTATTACCATTTCCTCGGCTACCACGTAAAAAACCTACAGGATTAACCACAGGTACAAAAGCGAGCCGCACATGCTTGAGTAATTGTTGCAAATGCACATCCCAAGGTAACCGATTAACTAAGCTCGCTAAAAAAGCCAATACCACTTGTGCACCAATACGCTCAACGCCATGCACCCCTCCAACAAACAGCACTGTAGGACAAGTTTGTTGTTGCTGCCCCAACTCGATGGCGGTGACAGACAGTTTTTCACCTCGATAATACAAGTCAACCAATGACCGATGACGAAATTGGTGCTGATGCTGCGCAATTAAGCGTTTTAATGTGTCTATCTCAAACGAATGTTCAAATGAAAACTTACCCATCTGCCACTTTTTATTGTCTCTAAATGATCTGATTACGTTAACCAAAAGATAAGACAAGTTAATGACAACAAATTGAAATCACTAAACAACACATCACTTAACAATGTTCACACAAACCAAACAAATCAATATAGATCAAATATTTAGAAATCAGTTATTGGCTTTGGTGATGCCTCTCACATTCGCCCCTCTGCTGAACTTTTATCATTATTAGCAGGAAATAAAACAATATAGGTATCCTCTATGAGTACAATTGAATCAATCACCTTAATGCTAGCCTTGGTATATAGCACAAGCTTACTATACTGGAGTGGCAAAAAATGGGGCGCATTGGTCAGCGGGGCATTATTGCTCGGCTCAACCTTAGCCAGCTTTTTCTGGCCACTATTGCTTATTTTACTGGGCGCGGTATTAGTTATTACCGCGCTAGGTCAATACCAACCAGCCTTTGCTAATGCAGAAGGCAGACCCAATAAAATACGTGAGATTTGCCAGCATTTTTTTGCTCTTTCCATGTTGTTAGTTGGGGTGCAATATGCCATCAACGCAGGTTTATTGTATGCGGGAAAAGTACCTTGGTTAATGCGCCCCGATGTTGGCGATGCATTTTTACCTCTTGCCGGCGGCATTGAACTTAAAGCCATTTTAACCTTAGGGTTATGGGACCAAAATCATCCAGCGGCTGTGGTGATGTTATGCGTAGTCCTGTTAACGGGCCTAATTTGCAAACGGGCTTTTTGTGGTTGGGCTTGCCCACTAGGATTAGCAGGCGAATATCTTTATAAACTCAGAAAACGTTTTATTCGCGCCGAATACCTCCCTCCAGCATGGATAGATTGGCCACTAAGAATGGTTAAATATTTATTACTATTAGCCATGCTGTCTTTGGTTATTAGAATGTCATCAACAAGCATTTCATATTACCTAACGGGAAATTATCACAAAGTATCAGACTTAAAAATGGCAGTGTTTTTTATGATGCCATCAATAACGGCCTTAATCGGTTTTGGTGTGATATTTGCGCTAGCGGCTTGGCGACGTCAAGGTTTTTGCCGTTATATTTGCCCTTATGGTGCTCTATTAGGCATTGTCAGCTTTTTAAGTCCATTTAAAATTCGTCGCGATACTCAACATTGCTTAATTGAATCTAAAGGCATGAGTTGTGATAAATGCACCCGAGCCTGCCCTGCTAATATATCAGTGCATACTCAACTGAATATCCACTCAGACGAGTGCCAAGCGTGTATGCGTTGTGTGTCTGCATGCCCTAAAAAAGAAGCGCTGCAATTTAGTACTCGTAATGGAAAATCATTGTCAGCTCGAGGATTAATTATCCTGCTATTTACCATTATGTTTATGTTGCCGCTGTTTGCCTATGTAGGCGGATACTGGCACAGCCAAACCCCTGACGATATAAAGATGGAATTGATACAAAAATTGGATCGTATCGGCCATTAATACCATTTCTATTCATTATGCGGTCAATCAGGTAATGATTAAATGAGTAATACCAATCTCATTAAATATCTGGTCAGTTCACATATTTAATAGGATTGGTATAACAAAAAGGGCTGCATTAATGCAGCCCTTTGATTATTAACACAGTAACAAATTAAACAACAGGTGCAGCTTTACGCTTATTATGCGCAATAATCAGTGCAATAAGGCATATTACACCAACAGCTATACCCACTGGTTGGCTCAGCTCTTGCGGTAAACCAAAACCAATACCTGCCGTCATGATGTACGACACGGTAACACAAGTACCAATAGTGGCCGGTATACTAACAATCCAATGGAAAGTACCACGATTAAATAAGTACTTGGTTGCAAGCCACAATACACTGGTAGAGAGCAACATATTTGAAAATGCAAAATAACGCCAGATTAGAGTGAAATCAATCTTAGTCATAAAATAAGCAATTATTAGAATAGGAATCGCAACAAATAAACGGTTTCTAATACTTTGAGGGATCTTGAAAGCATCGATAATCGTTAAGCGCAATGCTCTAAATGCTGTATCACCTGAAGTAATAGGGAAAACAGCAACAGCGATAATCGCCATAATACCACCAGCAGCACCTAAGTAAGTGGTCGCCACTTGGTTAACAACCATACCTGGACCACCGATATCGAGAATACTTTTCAGTTCGACATAACCACCAGGGAAAGCCGCGATACCCGCTGTAGCCCAAACACATGCCACAATACCTTCAGCAACCATTGCACCGTAGTACACTGGGCGAACGTATTTTTCGTTAGTTAAACAACGCGCCATAATAGGTGCTTGCGTTGAATGGAATCCGCTGATCGCACCGCAAGTAATCGTAATAAACAGCAATGGCCATACAGGCAACCCGCTTGGATTAGGTTCCAATAGTTCATTGTTGTAGTGACTGTGATCGAAATAAGCAAAGATACCATCGATTGTCGGTAATTGCGGAGCATGGATTAATAACGCAACAGCGATTGATGTTGTCATTACAATCATTAATAAACCAAATAGTGGATAAAGTTTAGTAATGATTTTATCAATCGGTAATAAGGTTGCTAAGAAGTAATAACCTAAAATAACCAATACCCAAAAAGTATTGTTACTCAAAACAGTATCTTTAAAATAATCTAAGTTACTCAACAGTCCCGCGGGGCTCATAATAAATACAACACCCACAAAAAATAGCAACATGGCGGTAAATATCAACATGGCACCTTTAAAGTACACATTGAAATAATGCCCTGCAATTTCAGGTAAGCTTTTACCGTCTTCTTTGATACTCATTACACCAGAGAAGTAATCGTGAACGGCACCACCCAGTACATTACCAATAACAATCCAAACCAACGCAACAGGGCCATAAAGCGCACCTAAAATGGGTCCAAAAATTGGTCCTACACCAGCAATATTGAGAAATTGGATTAAGAACGCTTTAACCGGGTGAACGGGTACATAGTCAACGCCGTCATCGAATCGTGCTTGTGGGGTTTTTATACTCGAGTCGATACCCGCTTGCCGCTCCACGAACGGACTGTAAAACTTGAACCCGAGCACTAGCACCCCGAGACAAATGAAGAAAATCAGCATATTATTATCATCCATTGTTTATAGGAATATATTCAACGCTGAGTGTGTTTCAGTTAGCTTTATAGGTCAAGTAACGGGATGTTATACCAAAGTAGGGATTGCTATCATTCATTTTTCGTGCATATATACTCACGTTGTCGATAATCGTTAACCCTGCGATAGCCTTACTCATTGTAATTAAAAATATTATTTCTAATGCCCATACATCAAAAAAATGTCGAAAACTTATCACTTATAATTTATTTATAATGGGTAAATTTACACATACCCATATAATTATTAAGGGTATTCGTGCTAAGTCATTAAACTCGACTTAAACAATTCAAACGGCTAATGTCCGTTATTGTTCGCAGTGTCGATGGAGGCAAGATAAACAGATTGTTTTACAATAAGGCGCTAGTTTATACCAGACACTTTATTCCATAATGGATTATTAAAAATGATAAAACCCCACCGGCTTGTACGGGTGAGGTTTTATCAGTGTAAAGGCAATAATACCAATCCTATTAAATATGTGATCTTTCAGCGGGAGTTCAAAGTGCTGTAGGCAAGGCAGATGATTGAAGCGAATAGTGATCCTCGGTAACAAGCTCCTGCGTTACTCTACCTCCAGCATCT
>NZ_JBSQBN010000036.1:0-35109 GCF_053850585.1 Shewanella sp. A22 | reverse complement strand
AGAATGGAGTCTCTCAGGTATTCCACTTCTGTGTTACATCGATTTAAAAGGGAACAACCATTTCTACATCAATGTGCCTTGAATTGAAAAACCTGAGAGACTCTGAACTGACCAGATATTTAATGGGGTTGGTATAATTGAATGCTATGACTTCTTGTTAAACATTGTTTGGCCAGTTTTATGTTTATCAGACCAGAAATTAATGTTGAATTGGGCATCTGGGCTTAATTCAATACGGTGCCAGTACTCTGGTGGGCTCGTAGCAAACTGGCCTGCGTTAATTACAACTTTCACTTCTGGCTCTGTTGCATCGCTGTCGGCAAAGCCATAATAAGTGACTACCCCTTCCATCACACATAATTGGCCAAATACACCTTCGGCGGTATTGTGGTGAGTGAGTAGCGCATCAGGCACACTTTTAGTGGTAAAAAAGGGTGTAGAACGTTGAATTGTCCAGTTTGCTGGAATACGTTGATGAGACATAGTGCTCTCCTAAATAACCTTAACTCGGGATAATAAACGCCTTTCAAACAGTCCTTTGCCCTGCTAACTGCGTTGAATCGACTTACAATAGGCTAGCTATTGACGCGTCAATTCGCCTTGTTAGCATAACAAATGACAAGCTTGAAAGTGAGCTTGGTTAACATGCTGATTTTAAATAGCATAAGTTCATCCCTTATCCCCAATTCAGGTTAAGTTGATTGATGAGTAGGCTTTATGAGTACAGCCTACTCGATAAAATACTAAAGACTTGCTGGTAAGGCTCTGAGTAGCGGGAAGGTATTGTTCATGTGTCCTTCTGTTACTACAAAACCGATAATCTGTTTTTGGTCGTTGTAGGCTTTTACTGAACAACCCAGAGCATCAATATCCACCTGCCAAGAGGCAACATCTTTGACGGTATTACCGCCTAATTGGATAGGCATTTGTGGCGTTTTTACCTTAACTAACATCGCCGGAAGTTTCAGTTCTGTCGGTTGGCCTAATAAGGTTTTCGCTAACGCATTAGCACTTAACATAATCGGCTGCAGATACGACATCACCTTACCGTTTATCTCCGCACAATCCCCTAAGGCATAAACATTGTTCACTGAGGTTTGCAGTTGCTGATTAACAACTAGGCCGTTGTTGATTTTAAAGCCAGATTTACGTGCTAAACCAACATTAGCCTTTAACCCTGCAGCAGAAATGACACAATCAACTGTATGTGTTTTGCCCGAATTGAGTGTGGCACAAATACCTGATTCGGTTTTGTTTAGTGAGCTAATGGTTTGACCAAACTCAAATACAACGCCGGTATCGGCCATCTTCTTTTGTAAAACACTGGCGACTAAATCGGGCAACATATTAGCCATTAAGCCGCTACTGGGATCTACCGCTACCACGTTTTTACCGCTACGGTTAAGATCCATCGCTATTTCAGTACCAATAATACCTGCGCCAATAACCAAAACCCGTTGCGCATTTTGTAGCTGCTGCTGTGCACTATCAAACTCGCGCAGACTGTTTAAAGTGATAACTCTGTCAGTTGCATTGCCAAGCATAGGCGGGACAAATGTTTTTGCGCCTGTAGCCAATACCAGTTGTGCATAAGGGTAGGCGACACCATTAACAAAAACCGCTTGTTGTTCACTATCAATGCAGTCAACTTGGGTAAAAGCATGCAGGGTAATATTATTCTCGCTGGCAAACTCTTGCGCACTGAGGCGGATTAAATCCGCACTGCTTTGTTGATTACTAAATACATGGCTTAAATCAGGCTTATTATAATCGTGGCCCTCGTCAAGGGTAAATACAGTTATCGGTATATGCTGATCTGTACGTCTAATGGTTTTGATTAACTGATATGAACCAAAGCCGCTACCAATAATGATGATGGGTGCATTCATGATACTTTCCTTGCAGCAATAGGAACAAACACTTCTTTACCAAGTCCACAATCAGGGCAAAGGAAAAAGTCTGGGACTTTGCACCACGGAGTGCCTGGTTCAACATCTTGATTTGGTTCACCTAGTATTGGTTCATAAACCCAATTACACACAGTACAGAGCATATTTTGTGAATCATCAATTGCTGTAGCGGTTGCGCATGCAGGTTTTGTTTCCTGTGACGTTGGAGCTGGCTTAGCGGTTACACTCGCTTGAGCGCTCTTAGCTAGCGACGCAGGTGAAATGGATTTTACATTACTCAAATCATGCCATGCCCAGCTTTTGGCTATCTGACGGCCATGCTCACGACATTCACGCATCGCTTTACCATCAGGGCGCCATTTTGCTTTCAAGCCGACAATGGTTTCAAATCCAGCATCCGTAAAACGGGTGTGAATACGGTCTACTGCGCCACCGTTCCAACCATAACTTCCAAATGCGCCGGCTTTTTTATCTTTAAAGCGCAGGCCTGTGATCTCTTCTAGCATTCCTGCGACTTTTGGCATCATGACATTATTCATCGTCGATGAACCCACCAAAATACCCTTCGAGCGGAACACGTTAGCTAAGATATCGTTTTTATCATGGCGAGCCACATTAAATACTTTAACGGATACCACAGGGTCAACATCGTGGATCCCTTGCGCAATAGCATCGGCCATCATGCGGGTGTTATTAGACATTGAATCATAAAAAATGGTGATTCTGTCTTCTTGATAGTTATCCGCCCATTGCAGATACTGATGAATGATTTGGGTTGGGTTATCGCGCCACACTACGCCATGTGCGGTGGCAATCATGTCAACGGGCAGGTTAAAACTCAGCACCTCGTTAATTTTAGCGGTAACCAGTGAGCTAAACGGGGTTAAAATGTTGGAATAATAGCGTAAACACTGATCCATCAATTCAATTTGATCAACTTCGTCATTAAACAAATGCTCATCGCAATAATGCTGCCCGAACGCATCATTACTGAACAACACAGCATCTTCAGTTAAATAGGTCATCATACTGTCAGGCCAGTGCAGCATAGGAGTTTCAATGAACACTAACTGCTTACCGTTACCTATATCTAAGGTATCGCCAGTTTTGACTATATTAAAATTCCACTCAGTATGGTGATGTAAACCTGTGATGGAGTCGATAGCATTTTCAGTACAATAAATAGGGGTATTAGGGATTTTAGCCATCAAAGCTGCTAACGCACCGGAGTGATCTTCTTCTGCATGGTTAATGACAATATAATCAATTTTATCTAGAGCAATTTCCATCTCAAGGTTTTGAATAAATTGCAGACTGAAACGATGGTCAACAGTATCAATTAAGACATTTTTTTGTTCACGGATAAGGTAACTATTGTAACTTGTCCCTTTAGTGGTTTTATATTCAGTACCATGGAAGTCCAATATTTCCCAGTCACGTTGTCCAACCCAATCGATGTTATTTTTAATGTGAATTGTCATATGTACACCTGTAATAAATTAAAAGTTAAAGTTCGAAGATAAAGTTTCAAAAGTTAACTTAGTTGTTGCAGGTGGCGTGCCAATAAGTTAAGTCTTTGATAAATAAGTTTAATTAGATTTTTTGTAAAATAATCATGTCATTTAGACACTGCTGTTAAGCTGTTAAAATGACAATTAATTGTATAAATGACAATTAACGAACTAGTGTCATTAAACGCGCAGATTATATAAATGTAGGCCTAGCCTACGGTTATCTTTCAATTATTTAGTAAACCAAACTTTGGACTAAGAATAACGCTATGAAGTGTCTATTGTTTTAAGGCTTACCAATCTAGTCCGCTTGAAAGTGCCGAACTTTACTAGTTAAGCAAATCAAAAGTTGATATATCATCCTATGTTTTTTGAAAATGTTTTGTTGGATTAGCAAAACGAAATCAATCATTCGGATAACAAAGGAATGACCTAAGAGGGTCAGCATTAACAATCTTTGCCATTATTTGATCAAGTTCGTTAATCAATTGAAAGAATAAATCGATATAAAATCAACCCCATATTCTGTCAATGTTCATCATTTATCAATTCAGTAAATAAGCTTTTTCTAATTGTAAATGCAATTGATAATTATTACTGTTAAGCGTAATGTTTTTGTATCCCTTGGAATTGATAAGTAAAGGGAACGTTTATTTAGATGCGTGGTTATCTTATATAATACAAAATGGAACATGTGATGAAAATCAATACTTTACAGTTTAATAAATGTAAATTGGCAGTTTTATGCGCTTCTGCATTATCGTTCAATAGTTTTTCAACGTTAGCCGCTGAAAATGTCGATGCAGAGAAAAGCAATATTGAAAAAATTAGTGTGGTAGGACACAAGCTAACAGAGCTTAGTTCTGAAAATAATGGTGGAGCCTTAGGCAATAAAACCGTGTTGGAAACCCCTTTTTCGGTTGACGTTATTTCGCTAGAAGACATGGAAATTCGTCAAGTTAATACATTAGATAGTTTATTTAGTCGAGAAGCTTCTGTTTCTGTAGATGGCAGTGCCTACAGTACTTTTGGGTCAACTATACGTGTTCGTGGTTTGCCGTTAGATTATACAAATAGTTTTAAAATTAATGGTATGTCCATCAATAATTTTAGTGGAGAACTACCATATGAAGCGTTTGAACAAGTCACTCTATTAAAGGGCGCAACTGGTTTTATGTATGGTATGGCTGCACCAGGAGGCGTAGTTAATTATGAGACAAAAAAAGCGGTGGCTCATAAGTTGACCGTCGATGTTGGTATGCGAAGCGATAGTGTATTTAGTGCCCATGTCGATGCAAGCACGCGTATGGGAAATAATGACGACTATGGTTTTAGGGTTAATCTTGTAAAAGAGGCTGGGGATACCTATTTAGATAATGGAACAATTGACCGCGAGACGGCTGCAATAGCGTTTGACGCGCAATTAACCGATTCACTTTTTTGGACGGTCGATCTTATTTACAGTGATCGTTTAACTGAAAACTCTTGGACAACAATGGACAATCTGCTTGATAGCAGTGAGCCATTGCCTGATACCGTTAGTGGAAACCGCAGTATTGGTGCAGACGGGACCTTCGATGATTACAAAAATTTAATCGCGATTACTAGCTTAAATTGGGACATTAATGAAGCTTGGAGTGCTCGCCTTGAGTATGACTACTCAAAGAATGAAACTCGTTGGGTGAAAACTTTAGCAGATTTAACAAGCAGTGATGGTGACATTGATATCGCACTGTACGATCAATATTTTGATGTTAATTATAAGCAAATTCAGGGTGTCATCAACGGTGAGTTTGAGACTGGAAGCATTAATCATAATCTGCTATTTGGTATGGCTTATCAAGAGTCGACAACATACCGAAATGATCCAAATCGTAAAGTCACTTGGGGTTATGCAACCGATAATCTGTACGATCCTGTAGACCTCCCTCGTTATCAATCTACGCTCGAAGATGATCTCTCTATGGCATGGGTTGACAAGCAACAGTCAGTATTTATAAGTGACTTTATTGCTTTAACCGATGAATGGGAAGTGTTGCTAGGCATCAGGTCAAACAGTATTGAACACACTCCGAGTGAGTATTTCTCTTCATTCCAAGATTATAATGACGACAGTGCAGTAAGCCCCACGGCTGCATTAATGTATAAACCAAATTTTAATACGACTTATTATGTAAGCTATGTTGAATCTTTTGAGGGAGTGACTTCTTTTGTTGGTGAGACTTATGCTAATGCCGATGAGATGTTGCCACCATTAGAAAGTTTACAATATGAAGTAGGTGTTAAAACCGCAGGTGATGGCTGGTCTATTACCTCTGCACTCTTTCGAATCGAACGGGGCGCTACACTTGTTACAGATGATAATTATTTAGTTCAAGATGGCCTAAGCATTTACCAGGGTCTCGAATTTAGTGGTGCATTGGAAATCACAGATAACTTATCGTTATATGGTGATTTAATGATATTGAATGCTGAATACGATAAGACCAATTCCGCAGTAGAAGGTAATGACGTTGCTGGTACGCCTAATCAACAGTTAAGTTTACAGACTAATTATGATGTAGATACGTTACCAGGCTTGACCCTCAATTTAGGAGCTAAACATTTTGGCAAGACAACGTTAGATTCTAATAATAATTGGGAGTTGCCTTCATATAATATTTTTTATGCCGGAGTTAGCTATACCACAACACTCAATGATAATTCATTAACAATTATCGGAACGGTTGATAATTTATTAGATGAGGAATTTTGGGCCGCTGGAGATGCTTATGGTGCTTTGCGTATTGGTGAACCTCGCAGCTTTGCTATTAAAATGAAGATGGGCTTTTAATCATGGAATAACATTATATGTTAAGGCATAAATGTTAATAAATTAGGTCGAGAATTGTCAATTGATTACTTCTCGGCCTATCAGTACCAGTAATTAAATATATGGGATTTTTTATTTTATTTGTTACATGGTTATTTAGTTGAGTAAGTTAGTTTTTATCTATTTAAAGGATTTGTTAAAATGTGGCCGATTTTGGCGTTAATATTATCATTTGTTGGTACATTGCTTATTTATTTAAGCAATAAGAATCAAGGTTTAATTAAAAAAACTTTGCCAAGCTGCTGGCGTATTGGAACATTAGTTTGTTGGTTTGTTGCATTATTAATATGGTTAAAACTCTATGTTATTAGTGCTGCAGTCTTTATTTGGTTATTTACACTTACCATACTGCTTATATGTATTCCTTTGTTAAGTATAAATAGACATATAACTAAACAGAAAAGGGGCTATTAATGGCACGGCTCACTGCAGATGAAAAAATTCAGCCTCATTGGTGGCTAAAAACAATAGCGGGATCAATATTTGGCTTAACTTTGGCCTATGCCTTTGTTGGTCTCTTTGCATGGTATGGCTATGGCGGTATTGATGCCCCAGTAAAAGTGCAATTTAATATGTGGATGATAAGTCCAATTTGGTTATTAGTATTAACATTCAGTTATTTATTTAGAACGGGGATGAATGCCATCATTTACTTAGCGTCAGCAAATATTATTGTTTATAGCGTGTTCTTTTTCCTAAGGTGGCTATCATGAGAGTTCGCGGCGATATTCTACGTACATACCAATCCATCCATACATGGACTGGAATTATTGCTGGTTTAGTGCTCTTTATAGGCTTTTATGCTGGTTCACTGACGATGTTTAAGCATGAAATAACACAATGGGCAACACCTCCAAGTCATCAGTTACCACAAATACCAACAGATCAGTTTGATAAGTTAATTTTACAAGCATCATTAAACTTTGATAAAGCAAAGCAAGGTTTTACTGTAAATTTTAATGAACAGCTATCGCCACTCACATGGTTCGAGCAAGGTGGTGGTCGTGGTTTACATTTGCATAATGTTATGAGGCAAGCAACGTTATCTGAAGATGGTGAGTTAATTTCGCAAGTTAACCCAACAAACGATCTCGGAGAGTTGATTGATATGCTTCATCGTACCGCTGGTATTGCGGGCAAGGTTGGACATGAAGATCTAGGCGTACTCGTTTTAGGCACGGCATCGGTACTGTATTTTTTAGCATTAGTGTCAGGTGTTATTTTTTTATTGCCAACATTAGTGAACAGTTTTTTTGCAATACGGCAAAATAAAGGTGCGAATCGTTTTTGGCTGGATAGTCATAACTTAGTAGGCATTGTGAGTTTACCGTTTCATTTAATTATTGCTTGGACGGTTATCGTATTTGCTTTTCATGATGTTCTCTATGGTGGTTTAAGCTTAGTTTATGGTGATGAGCCAATGTTCGAACGAGGTGAAAGGCCCACAATTGAATACTCTATTGAGCAACTACCACCTATTTCTACTTATTTAAATAAAGTAAATGAAATGACAGATGGTTATCGTGTCGAATCAATGGCGTTTGCTGATTTATCAACAGCCAACCCCGTTGTCGGTATTACCATTATTAACGAACATGAAATGATGCGTGTGAGTTCTGGTGATTTCATTTATATGAATCCTTATACCTTAGATGTCGGCTACAGTAGTATACCGTTAAAAGATAATGATATTTACACTCCCTTAGTTGTTAGCTTTTTTTCCTTACATTTTGGTGGGTATGCTGGTGATTTAGGCCGCTGGGTATACTTTACCTTGGGCTTATTAGGTGCATTTCTATTTTACAGTGGGAATTTATTATGGTTAGAAAAACGCCGTAAAAAGCAACCGCAACAAAGTCGATCTAGCCGTTTTATGGCGTCACTAACAATAGGAATGTGTTTGGGATCCGTATTAGCGGTTGTATTAACGATGTTGTCAAGTAAATGGTTGTACTTAGATAGTCCGCAGGTGAATAATAAATATCTGATATGTTATTATGTGGTATTTTTTACAGCATTAATTTACAGTTTTGTTCGTGGAGCCGCTAAAAGTGCTATTCACTTGCAATATTTTTTATCGATAGCTTGTTTATTGATACCAATAACGTCAATCATTTCTCTCATTGTACCGAGTTTAGGTTTATGGAGGCCGGTATATTTATCGAATATGATAGTTGAACTTGTTGCACTTTTTTTTGCCGGTGCATTTTATTATTCCGCGGTTAAAACGAAACAACGTGTTTATTATGGTGAGCGAAATAGCATATGGGCTTTACCTTTAAAAACCGTTGTAGACAGTCAGAAAAATAGAACAATAATATAATCGTTAATGGTAAGTACATCATGTGTTATTTTTGCATGATGTACTTGCAAAACGTGTTTTTAAATTGAGGCCCAATAAAAATTCTTATTACTTTAGTTGTCAAGATTATTAAATTTGAATGCGGTTGTTAATAATGTGAAGTCTAATAGCAACTTTTTTGAATCAATATGACAAAAGTTATTTTATGGTGGGCACTTTTTTATTCAGTGTTGTCAATTAACAGCCTTATATAAACAACGGATTAAACCGCAATATAAAAATTAGTGTTTCAGCAGTTGAATTGACGCTGTTAAGTGTTTATTATTTCGATATCGTAACAGTTATTGCTCTGAGGGAGACTTGGGTAAATGGATATTATGATTGATAATTTACAGGACTCTGGCGTGATTGAGTTATTGCAAGCGCACTTGGCTGACATGTATGCGACGTCACCACCAGACAGTGTTCATGCCTTAGATATTGACGCTTTAAAACATCCATCAATTACTTTTTGGTGTGCCAAACAAGATAAAATAGTGCTTGGGTGTGTAGCGATAAAACAGTTAACCTCAACCCATGGTGAAATTAAGTCTATGCGAACGGCTGCAGCAGCAAGAAATCGAGGTATAGCATCCGCATTGTTATTGCATATTCTGGAAGTCGCACAGTCTCGAGGTTATCAGCAGTTGAGTTTGGAAACGGGTTCGATGGACTTTTTTGATCAAGCAAGGCGTTTATATGCGCGACATGGGTTTGATTATTGTGGACCGTTTGCAGATTATCAGCTTGATCCTAATAGTGTTTTTATGACGCGATTACTGTAGCGTGGGCAGTTGGGTGTAAAGTCAAAAAAGATAGATTGGCTAAATTCAAACCTATCGATACTTTGTGAATGCCGTTACGTTTGTTCACTTGCTATGATTGCTTGAATATCGTGTGGATGCACTTTAACGCAAATGCCATTCGCTTTAAATGCAATGGTTGGGTTTGCTAAACGTTCATTATCGCCTTTAGGCGAACTCTGCTTTACCTTAATATCACTGTTACCTGCTATTATATCTGCCAACAGAGGGGCTTTTTCGATAAGCTCTGCGACTAATTCATCACAGTTTTTTGCCCGTGATGGAAATACTAATTCGATATGCTCCCAGCCTTCAACGGGATAAGCTTTGTCGGATGGGAAGGGCAGTTCTACACATTGAATTCTCATCGTGCCGATAACTAATGGCTCGACTAGTTTAATGATTAAAATGGGTCTGCCATTAATCATGTTATTAGAAATTATTTTGCCATGTAGGCTAAATTCATCTGCTAGCAACTGTGCTGTGCGGATATCGTTTACTCGTAAAGCGGTATGATCGCAATGCAGTGATAAGCTATCTAGACCTAATCGATGTATAAATGCAGTAATACGTTGGCTAAAGTCTGGCCATGTTTGTAGTAAATATTGGTAATTCATTTTATAACCCAAGAAACAATGCAAAATGGTATGGTTGAGTTTGGAGTCGCCTATGGCCATATTTCAATTGGTGTACCGGCATCAATCATTTGCCATAACTCGTCCATTTCTTTGTTGGTGACAGCAATACAACCATTGGTCCAATTGTACTTTTGGGCTTCTTTGGGAGGAAGTGATGAGCGAGGGTTTTCGCCGTGGATCATTATCATACCACCAGCTCTTATCCCTAAGGCATCTGCACGTAATTTATCTTCTTCGTTGGGATATGAAATATGAATCGACTTATAAAATGCGCTATCTGATTTTTTATAATCTAATACGTATCGGCCTTGGGGAGTACGTTGATCACCTTCTTTAAGTTTATGGCCACTAGGAACATCGCCCATGGCAATGAGATAACTTTTTAACACTTTTCCGTCACGCATAACCGACAAGCGAGATTCGGATTTGTTGACCACAACTAAATCGACCTTTGTTGTTTGGCTTGAAGATGCGACTGCCAATAAAGGGCAGAAAACTAATGCTATAAATGAAATGTACAACGCGCGCATGAAAACTCCGTAAACCAATGACCTTTTTAATTTTTATTGTAAAATGACTTTAATTCGAATGTTAAAACCCGACAGTCAATGTTAGATTTTAACGACAACGAGGGTTAATTGATACTGAGTTAACCGAGTTTATTTGCAATTTATTGCCCAAGACAGTGAATATTAAGATGAATATCGAAGCAAAAACCGATAGTCCACTAAAGCAACAACTCAGAAGTGTGATTTTTGGGACGGAAACAACGGCAGGCAAACGTTTCGATATTAGCCTTATGGTGTGTATTGTGCTGAGTGTCGTGCTGATTTTTATCGATACAATAGAGCCGATTAATTCTCAGTATGGTAACTACATTAGTATTGGTGAATGGACCTTTACGGTAATCTTTACCGTTGAGTACATATTAAGGATCTATTGTTCGCTTAATCGGTTACACTATGCTCGGAGTTTTTTTGGTTTAGTGGATTTAGTGTCTATTTTACCGAGTTATTTAGGATTATTTTTCCCCGGTGCCAATGTCGCCTTAGCACTAAGAGTGTTGCGCCTATTTCGTGTGTTTCGCGTACTAAAACTGCTTCGATATTTAAGCGATGGGCATATATTACTCAAAGCGATGGTGCAATCGAGTAGAAAAGTGTTTATGTTTTTCTTTTCGGTTAGCCTAATTATTATGGTGTTGAGTGTGGTCATGTATGTGGTTGAAGGCCCTAATAATGGCTTTACCTCTATTCCTAAGTCTATGTATTGGACCGTTGTCACCATAACTACCGTTGGCTATGGCGACATTACACCACAAACACCATTAGGGCAGGGTATTGCAGCACTAACTATGCTGATTGGTTATTCCATTATTGCCATTCCGACTGGAATATTAACCGCTGAAATTTCTCACGAAATGGTGAGAACGCGCGATTTACGAAAGTGCAGTAATTGTGGCAAAAAAGGCCACGATAATGATGCCGACTATTGTAATCATTGTGGCAGTGAGCTTGAGAAGCTCTAGGCAATGGTTTTGGCGTTGCGTTTGCTATTGATTGACACACAAGGATACTAATGACCGCCGCTAAATTTGTTGAGGGCTCAATTTTACGCCATATATTGGTGATGAGCTCTACTGCAGCCGTTGGGATTTCGGCGCTGTTTGTCGTCGATTTACTCGATATATTCTTTTTAAGCCTGCTAGGTGAAGTCGAACTTGCCGCTGCTGCCGGTTATGCCAGTACCATTTCTTTTTTTACCACTTCAATTGGTATTGGTTTGTCTATTGCTCTTGGTGCACTGGTGTCAAAAGCGGTTGGTGCGAAAAATATAAAATTAGCCAAAAGGTTGTTTTTAAACAGCGCCATTGTGACCTTGATTACCAGTGTGTTGATGGCGGCAATCGTGATTGCGTTTATTCCTGAATTACTAGCGTTAGTGGGAGCAACAGGGCGCACGGCTGAGTTAGCACAAAGCTATTTGTATATTTTGGTACCATCATTACCGTTTATTTGTTTGGCAATGGCGCTTGGTGGAGCTCTTCGTGCTGTGGGGGATGCCAAACTATCCATGATGTCAACGTTAGCGGGTGGCGGTGTAAATGCCATATTAGATCCAATATTTATCTTTGCTTTATCCATGGGTATAGAAGGCGCTGCAGCGGCTTCGGTACTCGCTCGCATTGCGGTGTTTATCATTTCAGCCCGTGGTGTTGTAATAAAACATAAGTTGCTAGGTCGTTTTTCTCTTGATGAACTTAAACAAGATCTGGGGATTATTTTTTCAATTGCAGCACCGGCAATGTTAACCAATGTGGCAACCCCGATTGGTAATGCGGTGGTAACACGTGCTATTGCCGATTTTGGTGACAGTTATGTGGCAGGTTGGGCGGTATTAGGCCGATTAATTCCTGTGTCGTTTGGGATGATTTTTGCTTTATCGGGGGCTATTGGACCGATTGTTGGGCAAAACTTTGGCGCTAATGAAATTGACCGGGTTAGGTTGAGCTTGACCAAAGCCATTCAATTCTGTGTGGCGTATGTCTTGTTGATGTCACTTGTACTGTTTTTATTACGTAATGTCATCGTGAGCAGTTTTGATATGAAAGGTGATGCTGCTGAACTTATTTTGTTTTTCTGTCAGTACATTGCAGTGTTCTTTATATTTTCAGGGATTTTATTTATTGCTAACGCGTCATTTAATAATTTGGGCAAGGCCAAATACTCTACATTATTTAATGTTGGTAAAGCGACCGTCGGGACGATTCCGTTTGTGTATTTTGGCGCACAATGGGGGGGAGTGTTTGGCGTGTTGATTGGTCAGGTCATCGGGGCGATTATCTTTGGTGTGATTGGTATTATGTGTGCTTATCGCTTAGTTAATAAGATCAGTCGCCAAGGCTTGCTGCCGGTGGGGGTCAATCAGCAACTGTTAGAAGATGATGCGATTAATATTGATATGGTGCCAGCTCCTTCTCCTATGACGGGGCGGACTCAAATGGCCCAATTAGATGAAGAACCATTATGTAAGCAATTTGGCCAACAAGATAACAGTGACAAAAGTTAGCGCTTTATCCCAAACAAATACGGTGATGAATGTGGCAATTAAAAAGCCCCTATATGGGTTAACCAAGGTAGGGGCTTTTTATCACTAACATCTTGTAAAAAAGTTAGTCTTTATCTGTTTCTGTATCAGCTTCTGTTGTTGGAGTTTGTTCTGCAGCTTCGGCTAACGCAATTTTTTCGCGTTCCGCTTTAGATATATAACGTTCAACAGGCTTGCTGCTAGGGTTAGACGGCACGACTTTGTTTTTGCGGGCCTTGGCACGTTTTGCCAATTTTTTGATCATCTCTTGCTTTCTATTCATCTGATTTCTTACTTTTAAAACGACAAACTCAGCATACCATTTTTAATGATAAACAGCTTATCGAAACGTGACAACACAGGTCTTAGCGCCAACGGCAGCATCACGAGAAAATTTGGAGGCTAATTTTAGCTTAATTGCTCTGTTGGATATAGTGTTTTATCCGTTCGTACCTGTATTCGCTTTTTATTATCCATATGAAGTTTCATTAAAGAGTGAACTTTTCGATATCTTCAGCTGTAGCACCGTCTTTGCATTCACCGCGGATTTCACCACGTTCAGCTTCAACATAACGACTCAACTCAATAAAGCCATCTTTACAATAACCACTCATTTCAATGGTTTTTTTAAGACCAAGATCAACTTGTCTGTTCCAAAGTTCAAGACGTTCGTCTGCATTACGTTGCGCTTCTAAGTAGCTTTGGGCATCTTGCTTGCTGCGACGAGCATTTATATCTCTTGGAACACCAGGAATACTTCTATCAAGCGCTGTTGCTAATTTGGCTTTATAGACAAATAACTTAATTCCATTACCTTTCATTTGAGTGCTAAATGAGTCACGAAATTGTCCGGCAAACTCCATTGGGTCAGGGTCTCTTGCACTGCAAGCGCTTAGCAGTATCATACTGCAGATGACTAAACTGATTTTTGACACAGATAACCTCATCACTTTCTATAAGACGTAATAGTAGAAAACGGCTGTAAAAGACCATTATTCACTCATGATTGAGACGGTAATGGTGTAGGAAGAAAACAAACAATACTTTTACAGTATTAAGCTCGCCACAGCCTTGAAAAAAGCGGTGGCAAAATGAACCTACCTGTTTATGCGAAACGTTCGTTGAGGTAGCTAGTAATGGCTTTTGACTCATATAACCATTGGGTGTTTCCGTCTTGTTCTATACGTAAACAAGGCACTTGTAACTTGCCTCCCTGGCTCGTTAATACACTTTTGTGGTCTTCTTGTTTCGCATCGACCAGGTTAATGGTTAAATTTTGGCGACGCATTTCACGACGAACTTTGACACAAAAAGGACAAGCTTGGTATTGGTATAAGGCCAATGATTGAGTTTGTTGATCGACAATGGCTTGTTGATCTTGTGGACGTTGACGCTTTTTAGGGGTAAACACAAAATTTAACAACAAAATAATTCGGCCTAAAATCCAGCGAACAATAAACATAGATAACCTCAATCTTATAATGATACGACATAATAACAAATGCTTGTAAGTATGCGCAGTCTACCCGATGTCGATAGCGGTTAATAGCGACTGACGTTATTTTACTTGTAGTTCAAGTAATGCTTCTGCGGCATTTTCAGCGGTGTTAATTCGACTTTCAAGCACAAAAACTTTTCCGGCATCTATTTTTGCGTGGGCGATTAAATAGGCTTTAACGGCTTTAGCGCGATCTTGAGCTAATTGACCCAAATCGTCGGCACTAAACTGCTGATGATTTTGAAGCATATTATACAGTTCAATGTGCCAACGCGTAATAAGCTCCGCTTCAGTTAGTTCTGGATTATCGGTTTGTAATGCGTGCTTTATTTCAGAAGGTTGTAGTGATAGCGCTTGTTCAATCAATTGATAAAGTGCATCGGTTAATGACCCTGTTTGCGGAAATTGGCTGGCAGATAATGCCTTTGGAAAGTCTTTCCATGCTATTCCTGCCGTTGCTGACAATTGCTTATGCAGTTTTGTTTCTGCTAGGGCTTGTTTATCATGAATTAAATCGACACTGCCTTTGATATTAAGATTAAGTAGTGGCCGGTCTATCAATGCTTCGGCAAGTTTGTCTAAGGTGTCTTTTTGTTTTAGTGAAATGTTGCTCTCACCGTAATCAAAACGGATCTTACCCATACCTTCATCTCCACCCACAAGGCCTGCTAAGAATGAAAATGGTGACGTCACGGCTTTGGTAATGATATTTCCCAGCGCATTAATGATGATACTGCCAAAGCTGAAACTGGGAGAATCGACCTCACCAGATACATCAACACCTAAATCTATTACGCCGTGTCGATCTTGTAGTAAGGCAACCGCTAACGTTACCGGTAGGCTGGTTGCTAAACTGCTATTGCTGGGTTTGCCCAACTTAAGTTGATCAATAACTAAGTGGTTACTGCCAACTAAGGCATTACTTTTAAGCTGGTAATTTAGGTCTAATGACAGTTGGCCTTTATCAATATAATAGCCTGCATAGGTGCCAGAATATGGGTTAACTGACGTTAGCTCTACTTTGTCAAAACTCAGGTTAAGGTCAAGATAAGGCTGTGGGAGCAACGGATTGATATTACCGTTAAGTATTACTGGTGCGTATCTGTCTATTTTACCTTTTAAATCAACTGATGCGGTGGTTTCAGGGTTTGAAGATAAGTGGCTAATTTGGCCATTGAGCATTTCGATGCTTGAAGCAAAATGGGGGGTTAATGAGTTATCTGCAAAAAATGCTGAACTGTCTTTTATGCCAATACGATTGATGTTGAGCTGCAGTGGCGATGAGTCGTTTGCTGAGTCCTCGACGACCAGATTATCTGGTGACTCTACCGACACGCTTTCGTTGCGAATTAATGCATTGATGTTGGTACTTTTATCAGGAGAAATAATCAAGCGACTAAAGAGGTTATCGAAGTTTATTTCATCTATATCAATTTGATTTTGTTGCTTGTCAAATGATAGTCGATTGATGTCCATTGTCTCCCAAGTCAATAAAGGCTGTTTTAGCACGTTGTCCTTGATGTGTAGTTGGCTTATTTTTGCACTGCCTGAATAAGTGAGTGTGGCTTTAGCATCAGCTTGTAAATTGCCTTTTGTGGAGAACAGCCCGTCTGTAATGGTGACGTTAATATAAGGGGCAATATAAGGTTGTAAACGAGATAACAACATATTACTAAAGTCGATTTCAGCATTAACTGTTTGTGCTAATGCATCAATTTGCCCTGTAGAGGTTAATACACTTTGCTTATTTATTGTGGTTGAAAACTGATAATCAATTGGTGTTGATAAATCCGAATTTATCAAGCCTGTGGTGACATCAATAAGACCCAGTTGCCAAAGGATGATGTTATCACTGGCAATGCCTTCTCCAAGGTCAACCTGATATTTTGCTACATTGATTTTATGAAGTGTTACTAACCATGGAATGTCAGCCATATTGGTTTGAGCAGCCTTTACCTCATTGGGAGACGGGAGCACTAAATTAGTGGTTTTCGCGGTATTATCAACTGAGGTTTCAGTTAGTGGTTTGCTGATGGCCTCGCTCTGGGTTATCGTCTTCGGCTTTGAGACCGTTTCGGCTGTAAGTTCGGTTTCCTTAGGTAATAACAACGTGATTAAATCAGTACCACTTGGAGTGATATTGAGCTTAACTTTGCCGTTTTGGGTATGAAACTCATCAATGCTAATGTGCTTTTTCTGGCTATCGACATTGATGTTGCGTAATGCTAATAAATCGATAGTAATCTTTTCATCTTGTTGATGCAGCGCTTTAAAATGATCAATCATTATTTGCGCGTTAGTGACATTAATATGGCTTACAGAGGCTAAGTCTTGATCTTGCAAAACCACTGAATACTGGCCGTTTATGTTAAGTCGACCTTCAGATAAGTTAATGGCGAACAACTCATTGACGAAAGACCAATAACGCGATAGATCAACATCTGCAACCTTGAGGTCACCTTGTATTGCCAGTGGCGCCAATTGAAATTGTCCTTGCAGTGCGACTGTGCCGTTAAATTGATCTTCTATATTCAATTTATAATGATTAATTTGCTTTGATTGCGTGTCTAATGTGGCACTTAGGCTGTCAAATTGAGTCAGTTCTACACTGATATCTGGATAGTTAATATGGGTATTGGTGGCATGGTCGTCTAAGATAAACATGCCTTTTAATATCTGCACTTTAGCGATGTTTATTGCCGGGATACTTGTCGGTTTAGTACTGGTTGGTGCGCCTAGAGTGCTTTTTTCTAAACGTTGGATGATGTCACTGAAGTTAAAGGTGACTTGGTGATTATCGATTTGAGTGCGCGAGACCCTAATTGTGGGCTGCTCTACACGAATATCTTCAATGACCCATGACCAAGAAGTGATTGACTGCCATAATTGAATGTTGCCATACGCAATGGCTAGTGAGGCAAAAATTTTCTGACTATTCAATTCATTAATGACTAAGCCCGATAGCGTGATCTCAAGTGTAAAAGGGTTAATACGAATGTCTTGTAGCGTTACGTTTCTGCCTAATTGTTCGGTTAATATTACAGGTGCTTGTTGTTTGGCAATATACGGGATTAACCCGCCAAAAATGGCACAACCTAATAAGTAAAAAGCGAACATATAAAAGGTGAGTTTTTGAATACGAGAACGCAATCTAAACGCTGAGCTCAACTGGGAAAAAAACGAGGTCATATAGGATAGTCTTGATGTTTAGCGGTGGCAATGGTTGGGCATTTTAACAAAAAAACAATCATGAAGAATGTTTATTTTTAATGACCAAACAGATTTATTTACATCAATCCTTATTGGTGTTAGCTTAATATTTAATCGTATGTAATTAATGGGTTTTATATTTTTATTTTCGGCGCAACTTTTTGTTTTATGTTAATTACTTACAGTGACATACTGTTTAAAACTTGACGGTAAGATGCCATCAAGCCACACATGATATTTTTGCTCAACTCTTTTTCAAGGATGATAAATGCAAATACGTCTTGCTTCGAGCATCGATTTAGAACCTCTTACTCTGCTATTTGACCAATATCGGCAGCAACTCTTGCAACCTTCTGATTATCAAGCTTGTCATCGTTTTTTAACATGCCGTTTGGATGAAAATGATTCAATTATTTTTGTCTCAATTAGAGACGAAGAAATGGTCGGTTTTGTTCAGTTATATCCGTCGTACTCTTCACTTTTACTTGCTCCAGTTTGGTATTTGGAAGATATGTTTGTTAAACCACTTTATGAACAGGAAGATATTATTGGCCAGATGTGCCAGAAAGCCCAATTACTGGCACAAAGTGCCGGAGTATTACTCATCAATCGACACGATACTGAAACGACAGTTGAACAGGTTTCATAATTATACCAATTTCATTAAATATCTGGTCAGTTCAGAGTCTCTCAGGTTTTTCAATTCAAGGCACATTGATGTAGAAATGGTTGTTGCCTTTTAAATCGATGTAACACAGAAGTGGCATACCTGAGAGACGCCATTCTGGCGGGTTTCAAGGCCCTTTATGCTTCGTTAGATGCTTTCAAAATAGAATCACTATTCGCTTCAATCATCTGACTTGCCTACAGCACTTTGAACTCCCGCTGAAAGATCGCATATTTAATAGGATTGGTATTAAAGCCATCGTATTTATTATATGGTTATGCACCGTGACACAAAATGCGACAATGTTATGCCAGTGATGAGATGAGAGATGAATTATATAGACCTCAGTTATTTTCTGATAAAATAGCTGAGGTTTTTTTTAATTTGTTCATTATAGACGTTAAGGAAAAGAGATTGAATAAGAGTGTATTAACCAACATTATCGCTGCCATGTTTATGGTGACAGGGTATGTGTTAGAGCAACATATTGTAATGACAGTCGGTTTGTTTGCCTTATCGGGTGCGCTAACAAATTGGTTAGCGATCCATATGTTATTTGAGAAAGTCCCTGGTTTGTATGGCTCTGGAGTGGTTCCATCACGTTTTGAAGAGTTTAAAGTTGGCATTAAGCATTTAATGATGCAGCAATTTTTTACCCAAGAAAATATTGATCGTTTTTTGACAACCAGTAGTGCTAGCAGTATTGATTTATCGCCAGTGATTGAAAAAATTGATTTGGCCCCTTCTTTTGATGCACTGGTATCAACCATCGAAAAATCATCCTTTGGTGGCATGCTAGCGATGTTTGGTGGTACTGAAGCACTGATCCCGTTAAAAGAACCCTTTATCGAAAAAATGAAGCTTTCGTTAGTTGAACTTGCACAAAGTGAACAGTTTAATGCAATTTTAGTCGATGAACTTGAAAAACCAAACGTTATTGCCGATATGCAAGAGAAGGTTGCTAATATTGTAGAACAACGTTTAAACGAACTTACACCTGAGTTAGTTAAGCAGATCGTTCAAGATATGATTAAAACCCATTTAGGCTGGTTAGTGGTGTGGGGCGGTGTGTTTGGTGGTGTTATTGGTGCTATTGCGGCTTTGTTACAGCAATAGACCTTTTATTAACATTCAGGCATCGTGTTAATGAGTACAGTGTGTAAATATAACTAGGTTTCTAGTTATCATCCTGAGTAATAGAGGTGAGAATGAGTCAGCATCATAGTATTAATTATTTAGAAATACCCGTGAAAGACATCATTGCAACCAAGGCCTTTTTTGCTCAGGTTTTTGATTGGCAGTTTCAGGATTATGGTCCTCAATATAGCTGTTTTTTACGGGTAGGAATGGACGGTGGTTTTTATCAAGCTGACAGTCAATTTACTTTAGCAAAGGGATGTCCGTTAATTGTGCTTTATAGCCAAGATTTAGCTGCTACAGAAGCAAAAATCATTCAGGCAGGTGGACATATATCTAAAGCGATATTTAGTTTTCCGGGTGGTAGACGTTTTCACTTTACAGACATTAATGGTAACGAATATGCCGTATGGTCAGAATAAGCCCAATTTCTTTGACGCGCCTTGTGTGCGGAAATGTTGTTTGGATGCTCAGGATATGTGTTTAGGATGTCATCGTTCGTTAGAAGAAATTTTAGCGTGGCATTCAATGAATGAGGTGCAAAAAAATGCCTTGCTTGAGGTTATCCAACAACGCGCGGTTGCGAGCAAAAAACGTTAGGGCTATTTTCTGTTGTTTAATGATTGTTGAATTCTGTGTCGGTTCTAAATAAGCTAAATCCGCGAGCTTGATAGTTGTGTAACGCGCTAGGGTGATCCAATGAGCAAGTATGAACCCAAACTCGGCGGGTGTTCGGTAACGACCATGCTTGTTCAATGGCTTGGGTCAGTAAATAACCACCAAAACCTTTACCTATAAAGCGTTCACCTAAGCCAAAATACATAATTTCGACATTATCGTCATCTTGTTGCTGTAACTCAAAGTAACCCGCTGGCGCACCGTCTTTATACGCGACAAATAAATGCAAATTATCTGCTTCGCTGTATGCTTGCCATTGAGCATCACTCCAGTTGAGTTTATCTGTCCACTCCCATGCAGCACCGACAAATTGATACAAAAAACGATTGAATTGATATTGTTTTACTTTCACCTCAACCACCGTTAGGCCGTTGGCATCGTGTTTAGGTGTTAATTGACTGCAGTTGGTCATTTCAAGGTTAAAAATACTGATATCGGTCATGCTAAATCTCATTATTAATATATGTTTAATGAAAAATATCATTATGTTACAAGATAGCGCTCAACAAAAACACCACCTCAGTGGGTGGTGTTTTGATAACGTTAACGATTAATATGCGCTAGCGTGAACGTTTTTAACTGCACGGCCTGATGGGTCGTTAAGTCCTTGTAGACTCGCATCCCACAATAGTGCTTCAGGTGTTGAACATGCTACTGTTTTTCCACCTGGCACGGTTTCAGCTGCGCTGGCTAATGGGAAAAACTCTTCAAAAAAGCTGCGGTAGAAATAGGCCTCTTTTGACTCTGGCGTGTTGTAAGGGAAGCGGAATTTTGCATTAGCAAACTGTACGTCATCTACGTTTTCAGCTGCATGGGCTTTTAAACCATCAATCCACGAGTAACCCACGCCATCACTAAACTGCTCTTTTTGGCGCCATACCACCTCTTTGGGTAATTTGTGCTCAAATGCTTGGCGCAAAATGTGTTTCTCGATGCGACCATCTTTAGACATCTTGGCTTCTGGGTTGATGCGCATTGCTACGTCGATAAATTCTTTATCTAAGAAAGGCACACGTGCTTCAAGCCCCCATGCTGCCATGGCTTTGTTAGCTCGCAAGCAGTCAAATAGGTGCAGTTTATCTAGCTTACGGACTAATTCTTCATGGAATGCTTGAGCATTAGGCGCTTTGTGGAAATACAGATAACCACCAAATAACTCGTCAGCGCCTTCTCCAGATAACACCATTTTAATGCCCATGGCTTTAATTTTACGTGCCATTAAGTACATTGGTGTTGCCGCTCGAATCGTTGTGACATCATACGTTTCTAGGTGATAAATTACTTCTTTAATGGCATCTAACCCTTCTTGGAAAGTATACACAATAGGGTGATGTATCGTGCCTATGGCATCGGCCACTTTTTGCGCGGCGACCAAATCTGGAGACTCGGCTAAACCCACCGCAAATGAATGCAGTTGTGGCCACCATGCGCCAGTTTCGCCGTCGTTTTCAATGCGGTGCTTTGCATATGTCTGAGTAATAGCCGATATCACCGATGAATCTAATCCACCTGATAATAATACCCCATAAGGGACATCAGACATTAACTGGCGTTTTACCGCAGCTTCTAGTGCGTCACGTAACTCTTCTACACTTGCAGGGTTATCTTTCACTGCATCGAAGTCTTTCCAATCACGCTGGTAATAGTGTGTTGGCTGTTCATCTTCAGAGTATAAGTATTGGCCTGGTAAAAACTCTGCAACCGTTTTGCATACAGGCATTAGTGCTTTCATTTCAGAGGCGATGTAGAAGTTACCAGATGCATCGTGTCCTGTGTAAAGTGGGATAATACCAATATGATCTCGGCCGATTAAATAAGTACCTTTGGTTTTATCGTAAAGTACGAATGCAAAAATGCCGTTTAGTTTGTCTAAAAAATCACAACCGTATTCTTGGTAAAGTGACAAAATCACTTCACAATCTGAGTTTGTTTGATATTGGTATTTATCACCGAGTTGGGCTTTTAATTGCTTGTGGTTATAAATCTCACCGTTTACGGCTAATACTATGTTGCCATCAAGGCTAATAAGTGGCTGGGCGCCGTGGTCAACGTCAACAATAGCTAAACGTTCATGCGCTAAAATGGCTTTGTCATCAGCATAAATGCCAGACCAATCTGGACCGCGGTGACGCAGTAGTTTTGACATTTCTAATGCGACTTGGCGAAGTTGGCTTGCATCAGTTTTGATGTCTAAAATCGAAAATATTGAACACATAATACGGCTCCAGCAGCGTTGGCTAATCTTTATCTGGCTCCTACTTTGCCAGCATTTTCGTTAACTGCCAAGCATGATTTTTAAGATAACGTTATAAATATGGTCGTTTTAGTGATTTTATCTCTTTTAATTATCTTTTTGTTTGATGGATGTTTAATTAGGTTGTGATTTTATTGAGGTATCTTTATTTTTTTTGTGTTTATGGCGATTTTTTTTAAGATTTCATAATCAAATACAATTAAAATCATAATTGCACTAAAGCAGTGCTTTTGACGCTTAATTGAACATAAATGGGGCGAAAGGGTTATTTTACGGCTTTAACCTAGCCATATTACAGCTTGTGTGGCATGTTTATGCACGATAACAGAGCTTAAATTAGTTAGCTAAAAGCAACTTACTTATAAGAAAAGACATTGTTAACGGAAACATATTTAAGGAAAAATGATGGTTGGTGAAACAAACTTAACGGCATTACTCGCATCTATGTCACCGGTATTATTAGATGACGAATATGTGTTTTGCTCTGTGCAGGGTCAATATGGTGATTATCAAGCCTTGTCGCCTCTCGCGACGTTTCGAGAATCAGAAGGGCTAACATTAGTGGTAACAAAAGCGGCGGCCGTCGCTGAGGGATTATCTTTTGAATCCGTGTTTAAAGGTATTACCTTAACGGTGCACTCTAGCCTAGATGCGGTTGGTTTAACGGCTGCAGTGGCTGCTAAGCTTACCGAAAAGGGGATTAGTGCTAATGTGATTGCAGCTTATTATCATGACCATATTTTTGTGCAGTCAGAAAAGGCCGTTTTAGCCATCGAAGCGTTAAATGAGTTCACGGTATAACTCAGGTACTAATACGATAAATTTTGATAAAAAAAAAGCCCATCAAATACATGATGGGCCAATCCTTGGGTGGGAAGGATAGGGGGCTGTATTAATCTGCTGGGCGTAACGGGTTAAATTCAGAGCCAGAAAAGTAACCAGGCCAATCTTGGTTGTTCCCTAATTCAGCAGCGGCTTGGTAATACACGCCTAAATCTTGTAATGAACCGGATAAATCCCATTCAGGACGATAATGATCACAGACGTTATGGTAACACCCTTTCATTTTGGCCAACATTGCCGTTTTATATTGTGCCGTTGTTTCATCCAGTGGTTCGTTACCGCCGCCAGCAAAAACGGCTGGTACGCCTAATTTTGCAAAACTGAAATGGTCTGAACGGAAAAAACCGCCTGATGCAGGGTTAAGTTCACCTTTGCTGGTTCGATTTTGTTTAGCGACAGCACGATCTAAATAGTTCTCTAACTCGGACTGGCCTTTACCGACAATAGTGTAATCTTTGGTTTTGCCATAAATATTGGTGCTGTCGAGGTTAAATACTGCCACGGTTTTATCAATTGGATAAATCGGATTAGCGGCATAATAACGTGAGCCTAATAAGCCTTGTTCTTCACCGGTCGTGGCAATAAAGGTTAACGAACGTGCTAAGCCGTGGCCTTGTTTGGCTTGTTGGGAAAACTGTCGGGCAATTTCTAAAATACCTGCTGTGCCAGTAGCGTTATCTAATGCACCATTATAAATTTGGTCACCATCTTTGGTTTTATCTTTACCGATATGATCCCAGTGTGCGGTGAATAAAATCTGCTCATCGGCTTGTTTGCTGCCCGCTAACGTTGCTACCACATTATAACTGTTGGCATATTCCGCTTTATTGGCAAATTCAATGTTAGCTTTTTGGGCTAAATCGACATTAAGTGAGCTGTTAGCGGCGCGATCCATTAATGATGTTAATGATAAGCCGGCCTTATCGAATAAGCTTGTGGCACTGTCTAAGGTTAACCAGCCTTCAACGAGAACCCGTTGGTCTTGTTCTGTTTTGCTTTGGACCAAATCTTGTTGAGCACCGGTCCAGCTATTTTCGACTACCGACCATGGGTAAGAGGCAGGCTTGGTATCATGGATGATAATCGCGCCTAATGCACCTTGGCGACTGGCTTCTTCAAACTTATAGCTCCAACGCCCATAGTAGGTCATGGCTTTACCATTAAACTTAGCGCCTTCTGGGTGAGCAAAGCCTGGATCATTCACTAAAATAATGGCAATTTTGCCTTTCATGTTGAGGTCTTGGTAATCATTCCAGCCGTATTCAGGCGCATTAATACCGTAACCAACAAACACTAACGGCGCATCTTTAATACTGACCTGGTTGTTATCGTGACGACTGCCTAACACAATATCTTGGCGGTACTGCAAATCTATACCCGCTAAAGTAACCTGTTGTTGCTCGCTGGCGGTGTAACTGACCATTGGGACCGGTTGTAAAAAACTCCCTTTGTAGGCGCCTTTAAGCCCCATTTTGGTGAACGCGGCAGACAAATACTCTAAGGTGAGTTTTTCGCCTTGGGTTGTTGGTGCGCGACCTTCAAACTTATCTGACGATAATGTTTCGATATCGGTTCTAAAGCGTTGTTCATCAAAAGTTACTGCTGTCATTTTAGCCGGAATAATATCGTCGGTTACAGTGTGTTTAGCATCATCGCCGTTACATGCTGACAGTAAGGCAATGGCGCAAAAAGGGAATAATCGTTTCATGCTATGTCCTGTTATTGTTATTTATTTTTATTTCAGACAAGCATAATGAGCCAAGCCAGTGCTTGAAAACAAGGTCACTGGCTTGGAATTATGTTACCTAATGTAAATTGCGTCTTGGGTATTCAGCTATTAACTGGTTGATCTTGTTGACGTGAATCCTTAGTGGTGCACTAAAGATATTAACCATTTGACGCCGAAATCATCTTGATACTGTTGATTATCTACGACCTTATTTGGGTTAATAAAATCTTTTGTGCATCATAATTGTGTCGTGATCAAACGACGTCGATATCGCCAGCGCAGGCAAACACGTGATTTGGCCGAAAAGGTTCTTTGTCGATATCATTCATCTGACTAACACCACTGGTGACCAGAATCGTTTCCAGACCTGCTTGAAAGCCAGCAAGAATATCAGTACGCATATTGTCGCCAATGATCACAGTATCTTCAGAGTGTCCCTGAATATGATTTAGGGCAGAACGGATAATCCATGAGCTCGGCTTGCCTACATAAAAAGGCATTTTACCTGTTATACGCTCAATGGCTGCACATAATGCGCCACAGGCTGGGCTAAATGCTGGACCATGAGTGTCTGGGTTGGTGGCAATAAAGCGTGCACCGCCAGCAACAAAGCGTGATGCTTTATGGATCATGTCCCAGTTGTAAGAGCGGGTTTCACCCACAATGACAAAATCTGGATTAATATCAGTAATGGTAAAACCGGCATTGTAGAGCTCGTGGGTCAGGGCACCTTCACCAATAACATAGGCTTTATTGCCCGTTTGATGCCTAAGAAAATCTGCAGTGGCCATTGCTGAGGTATAAAAACAGGTTTCTGGCACATTAATGCCTGCTGCGCCAAGTCGATTTTGTAAATCCATGCCGGTTTGTACCGGATAATTGGTGAGGATAACTAGCGGATTGCCTTGTTCAAGTATACGGTGAATAAACTTGTCACTTCCTGGGATTAGTTTGTTGTCGTGCAATAACACACCATCAATATCGCAAATAATATTTTTCATTCAGTCATTTCTTCCTTCAAATACAACCTGCTTACATCTAATGCTAATTCAATTGAGAAAACAACGATTAAATATAAAAAATGCCTGTTGGGTGACTGATTTACTGTGTTGTGAGGAGATCGGTGTTGATTGCTTACTATTATTTGGGGAGTAGATAATATTGATTATAGCGTTTGTTGTTGTCTATATGGCCAGCTATATCTTAAATACACGGTTCTATGTTGAATTTAGTAGCAGGATTAGTGGCTTATTGCTTAAAAGATAATAAACCACACCTTAAATTAACTGATATAGAGTGTCATGCATTGATAATTGCTTAAGCAGATCTCAGGTTATTTAAATAACCGCTAGTTATACTGCTAGACTCAACTCGATATCTTTAATGGTATAGGGATATTCAGCTTTACGATGCTGAAACGACAAAATGGACTCATTTAAAATGACGCCTTTATCAATATTAATTGCTTTGCGAATGGTTTCATTTTGCTGCCAGCCATCAGGCCCGGCAAGCACTGCAGGTAAATACACAATTAGTGCCGCAGAAATCGAACGAGTGGCACTTTCCCAAAGGTAAGTAGGGGTATGATCCACTGCATAATAATCAACAGTTTTATGTTTAAACATGGGGTGTTTGAATGTGGTTGGTTTGGCAAAAAAGAATCCCATCTTTTCATCACAACTCACATCGATGATCAAGCTATGGGGTTTTAGGCAGTTAGCTTCAGATTCAATGACAAAGTGAGTGGGCTTTGCGGTGTTTTGAAAAGTACCATTAACAATAATATCGGCTTCGCTGATTAGCTGCGTTAGTGGCCTGCTACTGCCATCATGCTCAACCACCATCATCCTTGCTTCTCCCGGTTCACCAGCGCGAATTCTGACATAGTTACAATCAAGCACCTCTTCACGCACTTGTTCTTCTGGGCGCTGAATACAAATGGTAATATTTTTAAAACCATGGGCTTTAAGGGCATAAATTGCCCCACGACTGACAGCGCCAAAACCAAAAATAATGGTTTTACGTTGATCGCCATAATGGCCATCAATACCTTTAAGTTGTAAAGAGTGCAACACAGCACAATAACCCGCCATTTCATTATTTTTATAAAAGGTATGGCGACCTACTTGGCCTGTTGGTGACCAAATAAACATATCTTCAAACGCGATAAGGGTTTGTTTTCGATCAAGGGCTGCTTGAGTAATATCTTGCTGCTGTACGCAATGCACATAACCCCATAAGGTGCCGCCTTCTCTCAGCTCTTGTAAATCTTCTAATACTGGCTTAGCAATAATCACCGTACCTATTTCTGCCAGTAATTCATGGCGTTTGGCAATCCCACCAGTTAATGCGGCAATTTCAGCATCAGATATTCCAAATGGTTCGCCATAGCCTTGTTCAAAAATAAGTTGTCGACGCAGTGTTTGTGGAATTCGCAGTAAATGTCCTGGATGAATGGGGAAGCGTTGTTCATCTATTTTTCTTGAAGTCCCTATGACTCCTACTTTTAGCGTGTTCATGTCATCGTTCCTTGTTATATCAATGGATCTATGTGACTGCATACACGAATGTTTATTTTCGCCAATGGCCCGTTGTTCTACTCATAAAAGTATGGGATCTGCTCTTGTTGATGCTACATATTTGTACACAACACAGAGTTTTATAATTTGAAGATCTTTACGGCAATCAAGCCTACAAAGCGCTTAATGGTCGATAAAGCTTAAATATTGGAAAGAGGAAAACTTATTGCACGTTCATCTTCAGCTACAGACGTATATAAACGGGTGTTTAGCCCACAAAGTGAGCATAACCAATTAATCGTTATTAACGCTTTTGAAAAACTCATATAGGACAAGATGAGGTTGTCTATTTATCAAGGAGGAAGATAAAAAGATAAGCGCCCCACTTTAGCACAATTTTGGCCTATAAAGTTAAATGGACACGGTTACTCACAAAAGGGAAATGTTAGCGTTTCCTATGCTATCGCTAATATTAATTGATTAACTCATGCCTTAATGGCAGGACGTCAAGGAAACTCTGTTGAGCAGACGCTAAGCTCATGCCTGATAGGGAAGAGGCCTGAAAGCCTTGTAGAACATAAATATGAGTAAAAGGCTTATCAATTGTCTGCTTTGGATAAGTGGGTGATGAATGAGCTGAAGAATAATTCAAGCGTGATGTCATGTTTTTTGTGGTGGATTACAGCCGTTGTTTTGTTCTATTACGAACAAGCTAATGTAAAGCAAATACCAAATCAGTATCTGCTTTACATGCGTTAAAAAGTCGTTAGTTTGATGTGTAATTATTTTTGCGGTGTAATTAAGTACTTCTCACCTGTAGCTTGTTTAGAATAACCCGCCATTGATTTTAATTGTAATACCTCAGCCAATGACACTTCATGGGTGTAGTGGCTAGCAAATGTGGTGGTGATTTCATCTGCAACACGTTTGCGCATCGCCATAACCGTTTTAGTGCCTAATTTACCGAGCGCATTGAATAATAAGAAGCCATTAACACCCCATGCAAAACCAAAGTTACGATTTAAGGTAATAGGGCCACGGTCTAATGCGCCATAAATATAAACTTGTTTGAAGGTGTCGGAGCCATAAACACTGTGTTCTTTCATATCACGCGCTGCAGCCACTTCCATACAGTTAAGAATGTCACTGGTTAATTTACCGCCACCAATTGGGTCAAACGCAATCGTTGCACCTGTTTCAATAATCGCCGCGGTTAAATCAGCAAGAAAAGTATCACTGCTTGAGTTAACAACATATTTAGCGCCCATATCACGTAGTAGTGTTTCTTGCTCCGCTTTACGGACGATGTTAATTAAATCGACACCATCTGCAATACAAATACGGTTTAACATTTGGCCAAGGTTAGATGCTGCCGCAGCATGAATAATGGCTTTATGGCCTTCAGCACGCATTGTTTCGACCATTGCTAATGCGGTGAGCGGGTTAACAAAAGAAGATGCACCTTCTTTAGCAGTAGTGCCTTGTTTTAATGCTAGGCAGCTTTGCACATTGGCGCAGAGGTATTGACGATACGTTCCACCGCCAATGACAGCAACGGTTTTACCCATTAATGCTTGTGCTGCAGGTGACGAGCCCGCTGCGACAACGGTTCCTGCACCTTCATTACCAACAGGAATGGCTTTACCCACACGGGTTTTAACCGCTGGCATAAACTTAGCTGGAACATCAGCTGTAATGACTGGGCTTTGTTCTGTGCCTGATTGTTTCGCCGTTGACATATCTGCAGCGCTGAACAGAACCGCTAAATCAGACGGGTTTAATGGCGCAGCTTCAATGCGAATAATCACTTCATCGGCACCAGGTTGTGGCATGTCGATATTTTTTAACGCGAGTGTTAATTTATTGTCTTCGCTGATGGTCGAAGTCAGTTGGATATTGGTATCTGTCATTTGGATTTTCTCCTGAAAATAATTAATTTTATAAGCCAATCACTTTATTGTATTGGCTATTTTTTATAGCTAATATCAATTCGCACAAAATAGGTATTATCCAGCATTCGCTGCTTGGATCTGAGCTTTAACCTTTTGCATAAACTCTGGCATGTTTGCTAGGCGATCCGCCTCCACTTTTTGGGCAATAACTGTTTGGCTCATGGCATCGTTCCACTGTTTCATTCCTGGGATTTCAGCCAATACATCCCAGTCAAGTTGGCGAGATCCAAACGCGCTAACAATGGTGTTGACATAATAAACGTAGATGTCCGCCATGGTGAGTTGTTCACCGGCAATCCAAGGTGAAAACTGACACAAACGACTTAAGCCAGTAATGCCACGGGTTAAAACTTGACGTACTTCAGTTTTAAGTGATTCAGGAACTTCAGCGCCAGAAAAAGCATAAGGTATAAGTCGTCTGCTTGGCAGTTCGAAATAAAGCTCTGCCATTTTCATTATTTGACGTACAACTGCGCGCTCAGCGGCATTTTCTGGGTATAGCGGCGTTGCTGGATAAGTCTCTTCAATAAAATCACAAATGACACTCGACTCTGAAATATTCAGTCCTTCAGCCGTTGTGATAGCAGGTACTTTGCCAGCGGGACTGACTTTCAGTAACTCGTCACTACCAGCGTAAATAAGATTTTCTTGAAATGGCAGTTGTTTATATAGCAGTACATGTTTCACTAGGTTGTAATAGTTGCTAGCTGCAAAACCGTGCAAAGTCATCATAAGTCCGTTTCCATCATTTACGTGAAGGTTGGTGTTAATTGCCGAAAAATGCAATTAAGGTCCTTGTATTTAACACTGCAACAGAATTGAGCTTGCAATGCTTAAGATAGGGTCATTATTACTGGTTTTAATCTGGTTATATATAGGGGCTAATGCTAATCACTATTGCTTTTAAGACAACAATAAGGCGAGAATACTAAGTGCTATTTATTTAATGGAGAAGTGCCTTGGATCAACTACGTGCAATACGGTATTTCAGCAAAGTGGTCGAAACAGGCAGTTTTACCAAAGCAGCGAACGCATTTAATGTGCCGCCATCATCACTGTCAAGACGCGTTGCTGATTTAGAAAAGAGTTTGGGAGCAACGTTATTAAAACGTTCGACCCGAATCGTTAAGCTGACTGAAGTTGGACAAATTTATTACAACGATGTTCAACAAATTTTGAATCAATTAGAGCAAAGCCATGAAACAGTACGTAGTTACCAAACTACGCCAATGGGACGTTTGCGGATAAGTTCGATGGTGGGATTTGGTTACAAGATATTGTTGCCGTTGTTAGATGAATTCAGCGCATTATACCCTGAAATTGTATTAGATGTCAGTTTAAGCGACGAGTTATCCACACTCGGACGTGACGATGTCGATATTGCTATTCGCGGTGGTTACGCGCCAAATGAACGCGTGTTAGCAATAAGGTTGATGGACAATGGTTTTATTCCTGTGGCATCACCAAGTTACATAGAAAAACACGGTATTCCAAATAATGCGATGGAATTAACGCAACATAATGGCCTGTATTTTAAAGCGCCAACAGGACCAACACCTTGGTTATGTAATATGAATGGGCAATGGCATGACGTTTCAGGACCCGCTGTGGCGATTTCAAATAACGGTCCTTGGCTTGCAAAAAAGGCCTGTGACGGTGAAGGTATTTTAATGTCAACTCGATGGGCGTTAGCTTCTTACCTTGAGTCAGGGAAATTGGTAGAACTTAAGTTTGAGCATGAGTTAGCAATCACTCAACATTCTGATATGGCGGTTTATTTGTTGTATCAAAAACAGCGCTATTTAGTACCCAAAGTTAAGGCGGCAGTCGATTTTTTAGTTGAAAGAATAAAAGTAAAATGAAGGTTAAAAAACAATAAAGCCTCAATGAAGAGTTAGTGAAGCAACTAATCTCTATTGATTGAAATCGCTTTAAGGGTATTACCATTTTTGCATTAGAAAATAGGCATAAATGCTAACGCATTGATGTCATCAGTGGCTCAGAGTCTTTAGCCATTAATGCCAATTTCGTGATTGTACTCATTCAATGAACTTGCACCTTATTGTCCTACAAATAGTCATATATGCCCTGCATACAACTCTTTAGTGCGAACAGTCTTAAATAATATGATATAAAGTGATATTTCATCGAAGCTAAAACTCACCTTGTGTAGACGTGGCAATTTCGGCCTAACTATTCGCGTGATAAATGTGGTAATTCGATTTATTCATTTGATTAATGTTAGGCGTATTTATATTCTGTCGTCCTATGTTAGGACGCACTCCCCTATAGTTTTTCAGCATTACTGGAGATAAAACTCATGACAAACATGAATGTGGATGCCACGCAGTTAACGACTAAACCATCCCAAGATGGTTATTGCATGCCAGCCGAATGGGCGCAGCAGCAAGCTGTGTGGATGATTTGGCCATATCGTCCTGATAACTGGCGCTCTGCAGGGGCTTATGCTCAGGCGACGTTTGCTAAAGTGGCAGATGCCATTGGTGCTGTTACCCCTGTTTATATGGGTGTACCCAAGGAATTTTTGGCACAAGCCAAGACGGTTATGCCTTCTCACGTTACTTTGGTCGAAATTGATAGCAACGATTGCTGGGCGCGCGATACCGGGCCTACTATTGTGGTGAATGCCATGGGCGAATGCCGTGGTGTTGACTGGGGCTTTAATGCCTGGGGCGGCGATAACGGTGGTTTGTATTCTCCATGGGATAAGGACGAGCAAGTAGCGCAAAAGATGCTAACTCAGCATGGATTTGAGCGATATCAGGCTCCGCTTATTCTTGAAGGTGGTTCAATTCATGTCGACGGCGAAGGCACTTGCATGACCACGGCTGAATGTTTACTTAACAGCAACCGCAACCCAGATTTGACTCGTGAACAGATAGAAGCATTACTGGCTGAATATTTAAATGTTAAGCAGTTTATCTGGTTGCCAGACGGCGTGTACATGGACGAGACTGACGGACACATTGACAATATATGCTGTTTTGCTCGTCCAGGCGAAGTGGTTTTACACTGGACTGATGATCAAACCGATCCGCAATATCCTCGTTCAAAAGCCGCTTTGGATATTTTGCAAAATACTGTTGATGCACAAGGGCGTAAGTTAACAGTTCATCTAATACCACAGCCTGGTCCTTTATATTGCACAGAAGAAGAAGCGCAAGGTGTAGCAGAAGGAACTGGTGTTCCGCGCATAGCGGGTGAACGTTTAGCGGGTTCTTATGCGAACTTTTTGATTACCAACAATCGCATTGTTTTCCCGTTACTCGACCAGGCAACCGACGATATTGCAGCACAAAAATTGCAAGAGATTTTCCCCGAGTATGAGGTTGTCGGTGTGCCTGCCCGTGAGATCCTATTAGGTGGTGGTAATATCCATTGTATTACTCAACAGATCCCTTCTGGAAGATAAGTAACCGCGAAGGAGAACACAATGATCATTTATATCACTGTTGTTTCAACACTTTTGGCTTTTAAGAAGAGGTCGTAACATGTTCGAAGTCACTGAGGTTTCTATTGCCGAGCTGCGTGCAGCCCTCGAATCCGGTCGCACCACAGCGGTTGAGTTAGTGAAGTCTTATTTAGCTCGGGTTGAGGTTTATGACGGCCCCGCGACGCAGACTAAGCTGAATGCACTGGTTGTTCACAACCCCGATGCCATCAAAGAAGCTGAGGCTTCTGATGCACGCCGAGCTCGTGGTGAAACACTGAGTCCACTGGACGGCGTTCCCTATACAGTCAAGGACAGCTACTTAGTTAAAGGGCTCACTGCGGCTTCTGGTAGTCCAGCGTTTAAGGACTTAATTGCTCAATACGACGCATTTGCCGTTGAACGTCTGCGCGAAGCGGGGGCTATTTGCTTGGGCAAAACCAACATGCCGCCTATGGCTAATGGTGGTATGCAGCGCGGTCACTATGGCCGCGCCGAAAGCCCATACAATGCTAATTATCTTACTGCTCCGTTCGCCTCTGGTTCTTCAAATGGTGCGGGTACTGGTACGGCGGCAAGCTATTCTGCTTTCGGCCTAGCTGAAGAGACATGGTCGAGCGGTCGTGGGCCAGCATCTAACAACGGTTTGTGTGCCTATACTCCATCACGAGGGGTGATTTCTGTGCGTGGTAACTGGCCGTTGACACCGACTATGGATGTTGTGGTGCCTTACACTCGTACTATGGCGGATATGCTTGAAGTGCTGGACGTTATCGTTGCAGACGACCCTATTACTCGTGGTGATTTATGGCGTCTACAACCTTGGGTTGAAATCCCAAAAGCATCAACCGTGCGTCCAAAATCTTATCTGGATCTTGCAGCTCAAACCGACACGCTTAAAGGCAAGCGTTTTGGGGTGCCGCGCATGTACATCAATAAAGATGAATTGGCTGGCACCAGCGAAAACCCAGGCATTGGCGGCCCTACTGGTCAGCAAATCCATACTCGTGCGTCAGTTATCGACCTATGGGAAGCAGCACGCTCAGCGCTGGAATCTGCCGGAGCTGAAGTCATTGAAGTCGACTTTCCGCTGGTTTCTAACTGTGAAGGTGACCGCCCTGGTGCGCCGACCGTGTTCAATCGCGGTATCGTCACCCCTGAGTTTCTCGACGATGAGCTATGGGCGCTATCGGGTTGGGCTTTAGATGAATTCTTGCGTGCTAATAATGATCCTAAATTGAACAAACTGGCAGACGTCAATGGGCATTTGATTTTCCCACATGATCTTGGCACCTTGCCTAACCGTGAGGGCGACCTCGCCGCAGGCATGGATGAGTACGTCAACATGGCCAAAAGAGGCCTTAAGTCGTATAACCAAATCGACAGTATACCGGATGGGCTGCGCGGCTTAGAGAAGACACGCAAGTTGGATCTTGAAGACTGGATGGACGAACTCAAACTTGATGCTGTGTTGTTCCCAACTATGGCTGATGTTGGCCCGGCAGATGCACAGGTTAATCCAGCTTCTGCGGACATTGCGTGGAGTAATGGTGTTTGGGTTGCCAACGGTAACCTTGCTATTCGCCACTTAGGTGTTCCGACAGTGACTGTGCCAATGGGCGTAATGGCCGACATTGGCATGCCAGTAGGTTTGACTTTTGCTGGCCGTGCTTATGATGACAACGACTTGCTTCGTTTTGCGAGTGCATTTGAGGCAACGGGCAGCAAGCGCGTTATCCCTCCACGTACGCCAGTGCTAAGCAATAAGTAACAAGCACTAAGCATTAAAAACTCAAAACGGGATTGGCTCCAGCATGCCAATCCCGTTTTTTATTCCAACGTAAATACCTCTTTAACATCAGTATGATGCAATGATATCGCTAATAATACCAATCCCATTAAATATCTGGTCAGTTCAGAGTCTCTCAGGTTTTTCAATTCAAGGCACATTGATGTAGAAATGGTTGTTCCCTTTTAAATCGATGTAACACAGAAGTGGAATACCTGAG
>NZ_JBSQBN010000273.1:0-507 GCF_053850585.1 Shewanella sp. A22 | reverse complement strand
AGAACGGCGTTGGTTACGCGAGAAACTAACGTGGGTGATATCTCTGCGCCGTACCATTCATCAAAGGCTTGAACGATATCACGAGTACTCATGCCTTGAGCGTAGAGCCACAATATTTTATCGTCCATAGAGGTAAATCTGGACTGGTGCTTTTTAACTAACTGAGGCTCGAAACTGCCTTCACGGTCTCGTGGCGTATCAAGCTCAAACTGGCCATCTTCAGTTTGAATGCGCTTGCTGGTTTTACCGTTACGGCTATTAGCAGAAGTGGATTTATGGTGTTTCTCATAACCCAGGTGTTCATCCATTTCGGCATTAAGAGCGGCCTCGACCGTTATCTTCTTGAGCATCTGACTAAATTGATTTAAGTCTTCTGGTGTTTTAATGCTTTTAGCTGCTTCTTTAGCAAAAGCTTCAATATCTTTTTTGTTCATGAGTATCTGCCTATCCTTAACTCTCAATAGAGTACGTTTTGATAAGCAGTTACACAAAATTAGTTACAGTCTC
>NZ_JBSQBN010000272.1:0-521 GCF_053850585.1 Shewanella sp. A22 | reverse complement strand
TTTTTTATGGAAAAAAATAGACCATGCCGTCGTATTTTGAAAGCATCTAACGAAGCATAAAGGACTTTGAAACCCGCCAGAATGGCGTCTCTCAGGTATTCCACTTCTGTGTTACATCGATTTAAAAAGCAACAACCATTTCTACATCAATGTGCCTTGAATTGAAAAACCTGAGAGACGCTGAACTGACCAGATATTTAATGGGATTGGTATTATTTTACATAAAAAGTCGATAATGCAGTAAAAATGACCAACAAACACTGCGCTAAGGGTTCGGCTAAAAACGTTTTTATCTCGAACAAAACTTAACCAGCAAAGATCAACAGGCCCTAATCACACGGAACATATTGTAATCATTTTTGTTACAAAACATCAGGATAAACTGAACTCGAGCTAATACCAATCCGCATTGAAGTTTGCTCTTTTAGCGAAAATTATTAGTGTGCTATTCGAGGCAGTCTTTTGAAGGCATGGTTGTTTCACGTCAAAAATGACTAACAAAGAAGAGTGGGCTAATAAAT
>NZ_JBSQBN010000271.1:0-527 GCF_053850585.1 Shewanella sp. A22 | reverse complement strand
GCAGCAACGAGGCGTTGAGGACATTCTCATCGCTTGTGTTGATGGCTTAAAAGGCTTCCCTGACGCTATAAATACCGTTTATCCAGATACTCATGTACAGCTCTGTATCGTGCATATGGTCAGAAACACGTTAAAGTACGTATCGTGGAAAGACTACAAGGCAGTCACAGCGGACCTTAAGAGTATTTATCAATCCGCAACGGAGGAGGAAGCGTTACTCGAACTCGATCGTTTCAGCGATACTTGGGATGAGCAATCCCCCCAAATAAGCAAGTCATGGCATAATCATTGGCATAACTTAAATACGTTTTTTAACTACCCTCAGGATATTCGTAAGGCTATCTACACAACAAATTCTATTGAGTCATTAAACAGCGTGATTAGACGAGCGTTGAAAAATCGTAAGGTATTCCCAAATGATGACTCGGCTAAAAAAATGGTTTACCTTGCCATAAAAGAAGCCAGTAAAAAATGGACCATGCCCATTCGAAACTGGCGTACTGCGATGAATCGATTTATTATTGAAT
>NZ_JBSQBN010000270.1:0-532 GCF_053850585.1 Shewanella sp. A22 | reverse complement strand
GATATTTGGTTTCAAGATGAAGCGAGATTTGGTCAGCAAAATACCACCACAAGATTATGGGCCCCAAAAGGCTCACGCCCTAGAGCTGTCAGACAGCAGCAATTCGAATATGCGTACCTTTTTGGTGCGGTTTGCCCAGCAACGGGAGCGACTGAAGCATTAGTCACCCCTTTTGTGAATGAAGATGCGATGCGACAACATTTAAAACAAATATCAGAAGCAACGCCGAAAGATCGCTACGCGTTAGTGATAATAGATGGAGCAGGTTGGCATACAGAAGCTGCGGCCGCTGAGCTAGACAATCTTTGGATACTAAAATTACCGCCTTATTCACCAGAGCTCAATCCAATAGAGCAGGTTTGGCAATGGCTCCGTCAGAATTGCCTCGCTAATAGGTGCTTCAAAGATTACAACGAAATTGTCGAGTATTGCTGTCTAGCGTGGAATAGATTCATATCGTGTAAAAGCCGAGTGAGAAAACTATGCCAAAGAGACTGGGCAAATCTGGGAAGACTTTAATCATAATTGGTAT
>NZ_JBSQBN010000269.1:0-538 GCF_053850585.1 Shewanella sp. A22 | reverse complement strand
TAATAAACGTCGATACCCTTTACTAGTATATTGCGAACCTCTATCGCTATGAAATACTAAGCCTTTAGGTGGTTTTCGCAAGTTGTAAGCCTTCAAAAATGCTTTCTCCACTAAACTTCTCGTCATGCGCTTAGATATATGCCAGCCGACGATTCTGCGAGAATACAAATCCATTACAACGGCAAGATATAGCCAACCTTCGCCTGTTTTAAGATAGCTCACATCGCCTGCCCAGACTTGGTTTGGCCCAACAGGATTAAAATTCATATTAAGTAAATTATCAGCCACGCTATCACAGTGTTTACGCTTTGTGGTGACTTTATAAGCCAGACGTTGCGTTACCACCAGTTTCAATCGCGCCATTAACTTAATAGTGCGATAACGTGTAATACTAAACCCTTCTTTGCGTAATACTTTAGCTAACTCTCTGCTACCTAGGCTGTTTCTACTGGCCTTGAATAATGCTTTAGCTCGACGAAATAATTCTAGAGTGTCAGCAGTGATAAGCTCACCAGGCCTTTTAAGCCAAACGTAATAC
>NZ_JBSQBN010000268.1:0-542 GCF_053850585.1 Shewanella sp. A22 | reverse complement strand
AAAGTCTCTTTGAAGTGGTCAATATGCATGGTGAGCTCCCGAAAAAAGGGAGTATAAGATCATAGCTAAATGTTAACGTCAAATCGTGTGTTAAGTTGATTGAAAAACGTTCACGATCTCGCCCTGGCCCCCCATGCTATTTCTCCATATCTATATAACTTGTAATACATACAGGTTTTATTATTTATCTTTGACAACTTTTCGATAAAGACTCATTCAAATAAGGGTCAGTAATTCTTTCACAGCTATAACGTCACAACAGCTCAGTATTACAAATTAAGTACACAACATAAATTATACCAATCCTATTAAATATGTGATCTTTCAGCGGGAGTTCAAAGTGCTGTAGGCAAGGCAGATGATTGAAGCGAATAGTGATCCTCGGTAACAAGCTCCTGCGTTACTCTACCTCCAATATCTGACCGCCATGGATGGTGGGAATGTCTTATTTTTTATGGAAAAAAATAGACCATGCAGTCGTATTTTGAAAGCATCTAACGAAGCATAAAGGACTTTGAAACCCGCCAGAATGGAGTCTCTCA
>NZ_JBSQBN010000267.1:0-553 GCF_053850585.1 Shewanella sp. A22 | reverse complement strand
TAACCCTCTGCACTATTTAAATGTATAAATTGAATAAGAATTATCAACAAACTGAGCACTAAATGGAAAATAGTGAGCAATATGGTGGGTCCAACACAGCACTAGTCGCTTGATTGATATCAAGCTGAAAAGGAGGTTATTATTTGAGTGTTTGTTTTCGTTTTTGAGATTAAACCTTAAGCACACAACCAGCGCTGGCAGTTTGATGCGCCTTGTCTCCGCTTTCGTTCTAGATGTTCAAAATATTCCGTTAATGCAGGTAAAGCCCCTACCGCACCTTTGAATAATGAACCAAACTCAGTGCTGATTTTTAGCCAGTTGTCAGCAGGAATATTTAGTCTATTGAGAATATCTTGGCTAGTTGAGCTAATTGCACCGCGTTTATCTTCTCGAACAATTCGCCCGGTATCCTCCACCAACACAATATAATCTTTCACACTGAACATTAGCCCGTTAGGCATGTTTAGTCGTTCATTACCCACAAAAGGTAATAACTCTGCAGGTTGCTCACCTTTAATCGCTGAATTTATACGTCGTTGAATACTGGTGTAGT
>NZ_JBSQBN010000266.1:0-561 GCF_053850585.1 Shewanella sp. A22 | reverse complement strand
TCAATACCACAGAGGTTAAGCAACAAGTTCAGTCTATTGTCTTTGACCAGGGAAGCACTGATGTCGTGGTGCTATTATTACCTAACGGTATTCGCGCTGAATTCCCCTCGATGCTGAGTCAAACACACATCAAACATTGGGTTGCAGCATTACAATGACTCCCACTGGTAACGTGTATTTAGTATCAGGTGTCACCGATATGAGAAAGTCGATTGATGGATTGTCATTAATCGTCGCAGATACGCTTGAGATGGACCCCTTTAGCCAGGCTTGGTTTATCTTTTGTAATCGACACCGCGATAAGCTCAAAATCTTATTTTGGGATACCAATGGATTTTGGCTTTATTATCGCCGCCTTGAAAAAGGGCATTTTAAGTGGCCTGTGCCTAAATGTGATGGCGCAATTCATATCAGTAAGCAGCAATTACATTGGCTATTATCGGGATTAACATTAGATAATCCTAAGGCGCATCGACCAATATTAGGACTTGAAGTATGACGGCGAATGTTGATCGCAAATTTCTACTTGAACGATCATTTTTCGCTGTCACACTAAGGATA
>NZ_JBSQBN010000265.1:0-568 GCF_053850585.1 Shewanella sp. A22 | reverse complement strand
GTCTCTCAGGTTTTTCAATTCAAGGCACATTGATGTAGAAATGGTTGTTCCCTTTTAAATCGATGTAACACAGAAGTGGAATACCTGAGAGACTCCATTCTGGCGGGTTTCAAAGTCCTTTATGCTTTGTTAGATGCTTTCAAAATACGACTGCATGGTCTATTTTTTTCAATAAAAAATAAGACATTCCCACCATCCATGGCGGTCAGATACTGGAGCTAGAGTAACGCAGGAGCTTGTTACCGAGGATCACTATTCGCTTCAATCATCTGCCTTGCCTACAGCACTTTGAACTCCCGCTGAAAGATCACATATTTAATAGGATTGGTATAAAGTCACACCATACGAAAAAGCCAACATACAGCCGCAATTAAATCACTCATAGTCAAACCTTTCAGGTTTTTCAAATTAATAACGTTATTGAAGAAAAGCATCTGCAAGTCAGGGCTACCGCATGAGTGTTTGATTTTTAACCGAACTACTCAATCCAGCCTTTAATACTGCTTCAAGCATCGATGGATTCATCATGCATCGCTTTTGTTTTCCAACAATGCTTATCTTGGTCGAC
>NZ_JBSQBN010000035.1:0-35971 GCF_053850585.1 Shewanella sp. A22 | reverse complement strand
AGACTTTATGCCTTTGGCTGCTTGTTTAGCGAAAGCTTCTAATTCTTGTTTATTCATGTGCTACCTTCCATTGACCCTAATAGGGTACTGATTGAAAAGCAGTTACACAAAATTATTTACAGGCTCCAAATTTATTCTTTTTTCCCTGTACAATGACTATATTATTTTCAAACTTAATTTCTTATGTCTATTTCACTGGCAGCATTTAACAGCTTTGGTCTGAAACAGCAATGCAGTTCACTTATTGAAGTCACCGACAAAGTTGAATTATTAAAAACATGCAGAAGTCTATACCAAAAACAACAACCTATGTTGATCTTGGGTGGGGGAAGCAATGTCGTTTTTACTGAAGATTACCATGGAACTGTCGTCAAAATTGCAACAAAAGGCATTCAAATTTCCGAGGATACAGACAGTTACTATCTAACTGTGCAAGCTGGAGAAGTTTGGCATGATTTAGTGAGTTTTTGTATGCATAAAGGGATTTATGGGCTAGAGAATTTGGCTTTAATTCCTGGTACTGTAGGCGCAGCTCCGATACAAAACATTGGAGCGTATGGTGTCGAGTTTAACGAATTTTGTCATAAAATTGAGCTTTTGCAACTTGATACCGATAAGTTGATTCAATTAGGTAATGAGCAATGTTGTTTTGGCTATCGAGAGTCGATTTTTAAACAACAGCTTAAGAACTTAGTTGTCATAACAGAGGTAATTTTTAAGCTGCCTAAACTATGGCAACCTGTAATTAGGTATGGTCCATTGCAGCACTTTGACATCAAATTGGTGACGGCGCAGCAAATTTTTGATTGTGTTTGCCAAGTTCGTCAATCGAAGCTACCGGATCCTCATGTGTTAGGTAATGTGGGAAGTTTTTTTAAAAATCCTATCGTTTCGGCTGATATCTATGATGAACTAAAAAGCCGTTTTGTTGATTTGGTTGGCTATAGTCAAGAGGATGGCTGCTATAAACTCGCTGCTGGTTGGCTTATTGAGCATGCTAAATTAAAAGGGTTTACCATTGGTGGCGCAGCGGTCCATCAAGATCAAGCATTGGTTCTTGTTAACCGAGGTGACGCGACCGGAAAACAAGTTTGTCAGTTAGCTCAGTACATTATTCAGGTCATTTTTGATAAGTTCGGGGTTACGTTGCAACCTGAACCTAGGATTTTGGGCTTACTTGGGGAGATTGATATAGCATGAATGAGCATTGGTCGCGTAAGCGACAAATTTTAGCCTGTTTACACCATGAACATTTTGTTTCGGGTGAGGTTATTGCACAGTCTTTAGCGCTCTCCCGTGCAGCAGTCAATCAGCATATTGATGCGCTGAAAGATTATGGTATTGAAATATACAGTGTAAAAGGTAGAGGCTATAAATTAGCAACCCCAGTGTCTTTGGTTAATGAATCACTGCTTATTAATGGTGTTGATGGTCGTTGTTTTTACTTTGATGAAACTACCAGCACTAATGCTTTTATGCTTGCTCATGCTTCTGAATTGAAGTCTGGTGATGTTTGCATTGCAGAATATCAATCAGCGGGAAGAGGTAGGAGGGGAAGGCAATGGTTATCTCCATATGGTCACCATATATATGCATCTATGTTTTGGCGCTTACACTGCGATATAAACAAAGCTAGTGGGATGAGTTTAGTTGTCGGCTGTTCAATTGTTAAAACTTTAGCTGATTTGGGTGTAGAGGGGTTGGGATTAAAATGGCCGAATGATATTTATCTTGATCATAAAAAATTGGCAGGCATTCTGGTTGAAATATCCCACTCTGGATTGCACAAGACTGATGTTGTCATTGGCTTTGGTATAAATATGAGTATGTCTGCGGAACAAGGTGAACTTATTGATCAACCTTGGAGTGACTTATCCTGCTTAACTAATATTCCTGATAAAACTGAATTACTGATTGAACTTCATAAAACCCTAAAAGCTGATTTGCAGTTATTTGAACAGGAAGGTTTGGTATCATTTTTAGACCGCTGGAATGAATTTGATTTGTTTATTCATCGTGAAGTTTCGCTGTTAATGGCACCAAACGTAGTGAGTGGTATTTGCCGTGGCATAGATAAACAAGGTGCCTTGCTACTAGAAACTGAGCAAGGTATAAAACGCTATATCGGTGGTGAAATTAGCTTAAGATCTGCACTGTAGTATTAAGTATGAGCCTATTTCAGGCTCATACATTATTTTCTTAGTAGCACTCTATTCATCAGGTGGTTAGGCCCTTTTTGTAAAATCAGATGAGCCCGCTCACGTGTTGGTTGGATGTTGAGTGACAAATTGGGCCCATTAATCGTATCCCAAATGTTTGCTGCGATAACATTTGCCTCATCATCCGTTAAAGTCGAATAATGATGGAAGAATGAATTTGGATCTCTAAATGCGCCTTTTCTAAATTGCAAAAAACGTTGTTTATACCAATCTTTTAATAACGACTCTTCCGCATCAACATAAATGGAGAAATCAACAAAATCTGATACGAATGGTCTTCTAGTGTCAATGGGAGTATCTAAACCTGTCTGTAGTACATTTAACCCTTCTAAGATTAAGATATCAGGTTGGCGTATTGCTTGGTGTTCGTCGTGTCGTCGATCGTAAGTTACATGTGAATAAAGCGGCGCAAGTACCTCGCTTTCACCGGCTTTAACTGCAGATATAAACTCCACAAGCATCTTCATATCATAGCTTTCAGGAAAGCCTTTACGCTGAAGCAAACCTTTACGTTTAAGATCGGCTAAAGGATATAAAAAACCATCAGTAGTAACCAAATCAACCTTTGGATGCTCTGGCCAGCGCTGTAATAATGTTTGTAATATTCTAGCCGTAGTGCTTTTACCTACGGCTACACTTCCAGCAATACTGATAATATAAGGTCCAGGTGAAGCTTTTTGTTCAAGAAAATTATCAAGAACCAGACCACGTTGTTGTTTTGAGCCGGCAAATAAATTCAGTAAACGGCTGAGAGGAAGGTAAATGTCGGTGACTTCATCTAAAGACAGCTTTTCATTCATACCACGCAGGCTTTCTAATTCATCTTGACTCAATGTCAGTGGCACCGATTTGCGTAATTCAGCCCAATGCTCGCGCTGAAAAGCAAAATAGAGTGCATCTTGGATTGAGTTTGTTGGGGTCATAACCATTCCTCTTGGTTGGTCAGGCACATTACACTATCAGATAAATGGCGACAATAGTTTGAGCTTCATTTGTCCTTACCGCAATTACATTTGCCTATAAATCGCACTTTATAGTCAAAACGCGAGCAAAAAAGCGTCATTTGAAACTTTTTTTAGGTTTTTTATCATTTTCCTATTGCACTCCGGAGCACATTTACCTAATATCCGAACCCGAAATGATACGCCGGCATAGCTCAGTTGGTAGAGCAACTGACTTGTAATCAGTAGGTCCCGAGTTCGACTCTTGGTGCCGGCACCATTTTTCTGGAGGGGTTCCCGAGTGGCCAAAGGGATCAGACTGTAAATCTGACGGCTCAGCCTTCGAAGGTTCGAATCCTTCTCCCTCCACCATTTTCTAGGTAGTTAGGTAGCCTAAATAGGTTGCGCGGATGTCGTATAATGGTATTACTCCAGCCTTCCAAGCTGATAACGCGGGTTCGATTCCCGCCATCCGCTCCAAATTTGTTCGCTGATATGGCTCAGTTGGTAGAGCGCTCCCTTGTTAGGGTGAGGTCGGCAGTTCGAATCTGCTTATAAATACCAGCCGTTATGAACAAATTCCCTAACCCTAAATAATCGATTCGATGTCATTTTATGCATCGGATTTTTACTATATGTGTTTTCATCACCAAGATAATTGGACTGAGGCAATACCATGGCAAAAGCTAAATTTGAACGTAACAAGCCCCATGTGAACGTGGGCACCATCGGTCACGTTGACCATGGTAAAACAACCTTAACAGCAGCAATTTCTGCCGTTTTGTCTAAGACATATGGTGGTGAAGCTCGTAACTTCGCTCAAATCGATAATGCTCCAGAAGAGCGTGAGCGCGGTATTACCATTAATACTTCTCACATCGAATATGACACACCTTCACGTCACTACGCTCACGTAGATTGTCCAGGTCACGCGGATTATGTTAAAAACATGATTACAGGTGCTGCACAGATGGACGGCGCGATTTTAGTAGTAGCAGCGACTGATGGCCCAATGCCACAGACACGTGAGCACATTCTACTTTCACGTCAGGTAGGTGTACCTTTCATCATCGTATTCATGAACAAATGTGACATGGTAGATGACGAAGAATTACTAGAATTAGTAGAGATGGAAGTTCGTGAACTTCTTTCTGAATACGACTTCCCAGGTGATGACTTACCAGTAATTCAAGGTTCAGCTCTTAAGGCACTAGAAGGCCAGCCAGAGTGGGAAGCTAAGATTATCGAATTAGCAGAAGCATTGGATACTTACATTCCAGAGCCAGAGCGTGACATCGATAAGCCATTCCTACTTCCAATTGAAGATGTATTCTCAATTTCAGGTCGTGGTACAGTAGTAACAGGTCGTGTTGAACGTGGTATTATCCGTGTATCAGACGAAGTCGAAATCGTTGGTGTACATGCAACCACTAAGACAACTTGTACTGGTGTAGAAATGTTCCGTAAGCTGCTTGACGAAGGTCGTGCAGGCGAGAACTGTGGTGTGTTATTACGTGGTACTAAGCGTGATGACGTAGAACGTGGTCAAGTACTAGCTAAGCCTGGTTCAATTACGCCACACACTACATTCGAATCAGAAGTGTACGTGTTATCAAAAGAAGAAGGCGGACGTCACACTCCATTCTTCAAAGGTTACCGTCCACAGTTTTACTTCCGTACAACAGACGTAACAGGCACAATTGAGTTACCAGAAGGCGTAGAAATGGTTATGCCTGGTGATAACATCAAGATGGTAGTTACTCTGATTTACCCAATCGCGATGGACGACGGTTTACGTTTCGCTATCCGTGAAGGTGGCCGTACAGTTGGTGCTGGTGTTGTAGCTAAAATCATCGCGTAATAGCGCTTTAGTTCACACTGAAAAAGGAAGCTTCGGCTTCCTTTTTTATTTTTAAAGTAAAATTGTTAAAAAAAACTGACTTTTTGGTCAATTTGTCAATCTTACTTTACCTGTATTGTTGCGAACAAAGCTGAATAAGAATACAATCTATGGCCGATTTTTGACCCTGTGCTTATGCATTTTCTGGGAAAGCTCGGAAATGCGGATTTGGTAAATATGTTGTTTACCAAGCTAAGCCCAGGTCGTAGTAAGTAACGGAATTAACCGATGACAACAAATACTGAAAACCAGAGTAATTCTTTGGATATCGTTAAGTGGGGCGTAGCAGTATTGCTAATTGCTGCTGCTGTTATAGCTAATCAATTTTATGCAGATGCTAATGTTGTAGCTCGTGTTGCTGGGGTAATTATTGCCTTCGCTATTGCAGGTGTCATTGCGCTGCAGACAAGCAAGGGTAAGCAAGCGCAATCTTTTGCTAGAGAAGCACATATTGAAGTGCGAAAAGTCGTTTGGCCAACTCGCCAAGAAGCGCTAAACACGACTTTCATTGTACTAGCCGCTACTGCTGTAATGGCATTAATCCTTTGGGGATTTGATGCTGTGTTGTTACGAGTAGTCAATTTAATTACTGGCGTATAGGCACCTGAAAATGACTGAAGTTACAGAAGCAAAAAAAAGATGGTATGTAATCCAAGCCTTTTCAGGCTATGAAGGTCGTGTGCTTAAAACACTGCTTGAACATATCAAAATGCATAACATGGAAGAATACTTTGGTGAGATATTAGTTCCCACTGAAGAAGTGGTAGAAATGCGCGCAGGTCAACGCCGTAAGAGTGAGCGAAAGTTTTTTCCTGGTTATGTATTAGTCCAAATGGAAATGAATGATGACAGTTGGCATTTAGTTAAAAGTATCCCGCGTGTGATGGGGTTTATTGGTGGTACATCAGATCGCCCAGCGCCGATTTCAGACAAAGAAGCCAATGCTATTCTTCAACGTCTTCAGGATACTGTTGAGTCTCCAACACATCGCGTTATGTATGAACCAGGCGAAGTTGTTCGCGTGTGTGACGGTCCATTTGCGGACTTTAACGGTACTATCGAAGAAGTTGATTACGAGAAGAACCGGATTAAAGTTTCGGTGATGATTTTCGGTCGCTCAACACCAGTAGAATTAGATTTTAATCAGGTTGAAAAGAGCTGATTAAAATAACTACAAAATAAAGATTGTTTGCGGGTGCGGATTTTTATATAATTCGCACCCGTTGTTTTCAGGGGAGCGTATTGGCATGTCGCCAACATGCGTTTGAACCCAAATTGAGGAAATGTCGACATGGCAAAGAAAATTGAAGCTTATATTAAGCTACAAGTAGCAGCCGGTGCTGCTAACCCGTCTCCACCAGTAGGTCCTGCTTTAGGTCAAAAAGGTGTGAACATCATGGAATTTTGTAAAGCATTCAACGCTCGTACTGAAAAGTTCGAAAAAGGCATGCCAATTCCTGTTGTTATCACTGTGTTTAACGACCGTTCTTTTACTTTTGAAACTAAGACTCCACCTGCATCTTTCCTACTGCTAAAAGCAGCAGGTCTTAAATCAGGTTCTGGCCGTCCTAATACTCAAAAAGTAGGAACTATCAAGCGTAGCGCTGTTCAGGAAATTGCTGAAACTAAAGCCGCTGATATGACTGGTGCTGATATTGAAGCGATGACTCGCTCAATTGAAGGTACTGCACGTTCAATGGGTTTGGTAGTAGAGGATTAATATAATGGCAAAGCTAACTAAGCGCGCTCGCGTTATCCGCGAAAAAGTTGATGCAACAAAATTGTACGACATCAACGAAGCTGTAACACTTTTACAAGAACTAGCGACAGCTAAATTTGTAGAAAGTGTTGACGTAGCTGTTAACCTAGGTATCGATCCTCGTAAATCAGATCAAAACGTGCGAGGTGCTACTGTACTTCCACATGGTACTGGTCGTGACGTTCGTGTTGCTGTATTCACTCAAGGTGCAAACGCTGAAGCTGCTAAAGCTGCTGGCGCAGAGCTAGTGGGTATGGAAGATTTAGCTGAACAAGTTAAAGCTGGCGAAATGAACTTTGACGTTGTTATCGCTTCTCCAGATGCAATGCGCGTTGTAGGCATGTTAGGTCAAATCTTAGGCCCTCGTGGTTTAATGCCTAACCCTAAAACGGGTACTGTGACACCTAATGTTGCAGAAGCTGTTAAGAATGCAAAAGCGGGTCAAGTTCGTTACAGAAACGACAAAAATGGTATTATCCATACAACTATCGGCAAAGTAACATTCACTGCCGAACAGTTAAAAGAAAACTTAGAAGCATTAGTGTCTGCACTGAAGAAGGCTAAGCCTGCAGTTGCAAAAGGTATTTATGTGAAAAAAGTTAGCATCTCCACCACTATGGGTGCAGGTGTAGCTATCGACCAGGGTTCACTGGAAGAAGCTAAGTAATATACAAAGCATGCGTATTAGTCTATAATGCAACGCACTTTGTGGGTTGAAGCCGCCTTTTATGTAATAGTGTTAAGCTGTTACATAATAGAGTCGGTTTCCGTCCAAGACCGCAGGTGTTGATCTTATGATTGACTTAATTTCCAGCGTAGACGGTGTCAGGCCCCAGCTAAATTTTTTTACTGGAAAATCTGCACCGTAAGTAATTAAACACATAAGTGTTTAATTTGGTAAATACTAGGGAATTCCCTAGGTAGAATCCAGGAGTAAAGCCAATGGCATTAAGACTCGAAGACAAACAGGCAATTGTTGCTGAAGTCAACGAAGCTGCCAAAGGTGCACTTTCTGCAGTTGTTGCCGATTCACGTGGCGTAACTGTAGGTGCTATGACCGGTCTGCGTAAAGCTGCTCGCGAAAATGGTGTGTTTGTACGTGTAGTACGTAACACTCTTGCTCGTCGTGCAGTTCAAGGTACAGCTTTTGAGTGCCTAGCAGAAACGTTCACAGGCCCAACTTTAATCGCTTTCTCTAACGAGCACCCAGGTGCTGCAGCGCGTCTTTTAAAAGACTTCGCTAAGGGACAAGATAAATTTGAAGTTAAAGGTGCAGCTTTCGAAGGGATGTTTATCCCTGCAGCTGATATTGATCGTTTAGCGAAACTACCAACATACGAAGAAGCACTAGCTCAGTTGATGATGACTATGAAAGAAGCATCTGCTGGCAAGTTCGTTCGTACATTGGCCGCCCTTCGCGATCAAAAACAAGACGCCGCTTAATTTTAAGCTGGCAGCTTAATAAAATTGAATTCAGAACAATAGGAAATATTTCTAATGTCTATCACTAAAGACCAAATCTTAGAAGCTTTCGCAGCAATGTCTGTAATGGAAGTTGTTGAACTAATCGAAGCTATGGAAGAAAAATTCGGCGTTTCTGCTGCTGCTGCAGTAGTTTCTGGCGGTGGCGAAGCTGCTGCTGCTGAAGAGCAAACAGAATTTGACGTAGTACTTACTTCTCACGGCGACAACAAAGTTGCAGTGATTAAAGCTCTACGTAGCGCTACTGGTCTTGGCTTGAAAGAAGCTAAGACTATGGCTGAATCTTCACCAATCGCTGTTAAAGAAGGCGTGAGTAAAGAAGAAGCTGCAACTCTTAAAACTGATCTAGAAGCCGCAGGCGCTTCTGTTGAAGTTAAGTAAGCTGTAATTTAGCTTATATCACCCAAGTAATTGGGTGAAGGCTGACGGTTTTTTAACCGTTGGCCTTTTTTGCGCTTTATGCGCAGGCGATTTTTTTCACCTTTTGTCGTCAGTTTTAACAGTCCCTAGCAGAGATTACTGGTTAGGTTCTTGTCAACAAGGGTGATAGGCAAACGTGCTGATTTAATTAATATTAATTTCAGTCTTGGTCACATTCCGTAAGCAGAGGAAACCCATGGTTTACTCCTATTCTGAAAAGAAGCGTATTCGCAAAGACTTTGGTAAGCGTCCAAAAGTTTTGGACATCCCTTATTTACTGTCTATCCAGTTAGACTCTTTTAAGAAGTTCACCGATCAAGACCCTACGGGTGAGCGTGGCTTAGAAGCTGCATTCCGTAGCGTTTTTCCTATCAAGAGCTTTTCTGGCTATTCTGAGCTGCAATATGTCAGTTATAAGCTAGGCGAGCCAGTTTTTGATGTGAAAGAATGTCAGATCCGCGGTGTAACTTATTCAGCACCACTTCGCGTTAAATTACGTATGGTGTTGTTTGACCGTGAAGCTGCAGCTGGCACTGTTAAAGACATTAAAGAGCAAGAAGTCTATATGGGTGACATCCCATTGATGACTGATAACGGTACTTTCGTTATTAACGGTACTGAGCGTGTTATCGTGTCTCAGTTACACCGTTCTCCTGGTGTGTTCTTTGATCATGACCGTGGTAAAACCCACTCTTCAGGTAAGGTGCTGTATAACGCACGTATTATTCCTTACCGTGGTTCATGGCTTGATTTTGAGTTCGATCCTAAAGATGCTTTATTCGTTCGTATTGATCGTCGCCGTAAATTACCAGCGACTATTATTCTACGTGCGCTTGAATATTCTACTCAGGACATCTTAGATTTATTCTTTGAGCGTATTGAGTTTAAGATCAAAAAAGATTCACTCGTTATGGCGCTTGTGCCTGACCGTCTTCGCGGTGAAACGGCAAGCTATGACATTAAAGATGCTGAAGGCACTTTACTCGTTGAAGCTGGTCGTCGTATTACTGCGCGTCATATTAAGCAGCTTGAAAAAACCAACACAACTGAACTTGAAGTGCCAGTTGACTATATTGTTGGAAAATATGCTGCACAAGACTATATCGACGAAGATACCGGTGAAGTATTAGTTACAGCAAACAGTGAAATTACCTTAGAAGATTTAGCTAAGTTATCATTGGCTGGAATTAAGAACATTGATACTCTGTTTATTAATGACCTTGACCACGGTGCTTATATTGCTGACACTCTGCGTATTGATTCTACAACTAACCGCTTAGAAGCGTTAGTTGAGATTTATCGCATGATGCGTCCTGGCGAGCCTCCAACCAAAGATGCTGCTGAAGGTTTATTCCAAAACCTTTTCTTCAGTGAAGAACGTTATGACTTATCTAAAGTAGGTCGTATGAAGTTTAACCGTCGTCTTGAGATTGCAGAAGACGAAGGTAACGGTGTATTGTCGAAAGAAGACATCGTTTGCGTTATGAAGAAAATCATCGAAATCCGTAACGGTTATGATGAAGTCGATGATATTGACCACTTAGGCAACCGTCGTATTCGTAGTGTTGGTGAAATGGCTGAAAACCAATTCCGTGTTGGTCTAGTCCGTGTTGAGCGTGCGGTTCGTGAACGTCTATCTTTAGGCGATTTAAACGAGCTTATGCCACAAGACCTCATCAATGCTAAGCCGATCTCTGCGGCAGTGAAAGAATTCTTTGGTTCTTCACAGTTGTCACAGTTTATGGATCAAAACAACCCATTGTCAGAAGTGACACATAAGCGTCGTATCTCTGCGCTTGGCCCAGGTGGTTTAACCCGTGAACGTGCTGGTTTCGAAGTTCGTGACGTACATCCAACTCACTACGGTCGTTTATGTCCAATTGAGACCCCAGAAGGTCCAAACATTGGTCTAATCAACTCGCTAGCAAGTTTTGCTCGCACTAACTCATACGGTTTCTTAGAAACACCTTACCGCAAAGTGGTTGATGGTGTAATTACTGATGAAGTTGAATACTTATCAGCAATTGAAGAAGGTCGCTATGTTATTGCACAGGCAAACATCGAAGTTGACGCTGATGGCCGTATGGTTGAAGATCAAATTGCTTGTCGTCATAAAGGTGAGTCAACCTTTATGCGTGCAGCAGATGTTCAATATATGGACGTATCACCACAGCAGATTATTTCTGTTGCTGCATCGTTAATTCCGTTCTTAGAACACGATGATGCTAACCGCGCATTAATGGGTGCTAACATGCAACGTCAAGCCGTTCCTACATTACGCGCTGATAAGCCGTTAGTAGGTACAGGTATTGAACGTACTCTTGCTGTTGACTCTGGTGTGGTTGTTGCCGCTAAACGTGGCGGTGTGGTTGATTATGTTGATGCTAGCCGCATCGTAGTTAAAGTCAATGAAGATGAGCTACACGCAGGTGAAGCGGGTATCGACATTTACAATCTAACTAAATATACCCGTTCAAACCAAAACACCTGTATTAACCAACGTCCTTGTTGTTCTGTTGGTGAACCCGTAGTTCGTGGTGACGTATTGGCAGATGGTCCATCAACCGATTTAGGTGATTTGGCACTTGGTCAAAACATGCGTATCGCGTTCATGCCTTGGAACGGTTATAACTTCGAAGATTCGATTTTAATTTCTGAGCGCGTTGCGCAAGAAGATCGTTTCACGACTATCCATATTCAAGAGCTATCATGTATTGCTCGTGATACTAAATTGGGTAGCGAAGAAATCACTGCTGATATTCCAAACGTAGGTGAGTCTGCTTTATCTAAATTAGATGAATCAGGTATCGTTTATATTGGTGCAGAAGTGAAGGGTGGCGACATTCTAGTTGGCAAAGTAACACCTAAAGGTGAAACGCAGCTGACTCCAGAAGAGAAGCTTCTCCGAGCTATTTTTGGTGAAAAAGCCTCTGATGTTAAGGACAGCTCACTACGTGTACCTAACTCAGTGAAAGGCACTATCATCGACGTTCAGGTATTTACCCGTGACGGCGTTGAGAAAGACAAGCGTGCGCTTGAAATCGAAGAAATGCATGTTCGCCAAGCTCGTAAAGACTTAGGTGAAGAGTTCAAGATCCTTGAAGAAGGTGTATTGGGCCGTGCACGTAACTTGTTACTGTCTGTGGGTTATTCTGAAGCTAAGTTAGCTGAGATCCCACGCAAAGACGTATTAATTCAAGTTATCGACGATGAAACAAAACAAACTGAATTAGAGCAGTTAGCTGAGCAGCACGAAGAGCTAAAAGCTGACTTTGATAAGAAGTTTGAAATCAAGCGTCGTAAGATCACCCAAGGTGATGACTTGGCTCCAGGCGTACTGAAAATTGTTAAGGTTTACTTAGCCGTTAAACGTACTATCCAACCTGGTGACAAGATGGCAGGTCGTCATGGTAACAAAGGTGTTATCTCGAAGATTTGTCCAATCGAAGATATGCCATACGATGAAGAAGGTAATCCTGTAGACATCGTACTTAACCCATTGGGCGTACCATCGCGTATGAACATTGGTCAGGTGCTTGAAGTCCACATGGGCGCAGCAGCTAAGGGCATCGGTAATAAGATTACCGCGATGCTTGAAGAGCAGCGTGAGCTAGCCGAACTTCGTAGTTACATCAAACAAGTTTATGAATTAGGTGACGACGTGCTACAGCGTGTTGATATCGATTCGTTTACTGATGATGAAGTTGTACGCTTGGCTACCAACCTTAAAGGTGGTATTCCAATTGCTACACCAGCATTCGACGGTGCTAAAGAGAAAGAGATCAAGCAAATGCTTGCTCTAGCAGGCTTACCTGAGTCTGGCCAGTTAACATTATGTGATGGCCGTACCGGTAACGAATTTGAGCGTAAAGTAACTGTGGGTTACATGTATATGCTTAAATTGAACCACTTAGTTGATGACAAGATGCACGCCCGTTCAACCGGTTCGTACAGCTTAGTGACTCAACAACCATTGGGCGGTAAAGCTCAATTCGGTGGTCAGCGTTTCGGTGAGATGGAAGTGTGGGCACTTGAAGCATACGGTGCTGCTTATACTCTACAAGAAATGCTAACAGTTAAGTCAGATGACGTTAACGGTCGTACTCAGATGTATAAAAACATCGTCGACGGGAACCATCAGATGCAACCAGGCATGCCTGAGTCTTTCAACGTATTGTTGAAGGAAATTCGTTCACTTGGTATTAATATCGAGTTGGACCAAGAGTAAGCATCGCACTTAAGCAATGTTTGGTAACCAAGGGTGCTTTGCATCAGCAAAGCACCTGGTTTAACTCCTTCAGGAGAGAAACGTGAAAGACTTATTAAAGTTTCTTAAGCAGCAAAGTAAGACTGAAGAATTTAACGGAATAAAAATTGGTTTGGCATCGCCAGATCTCATCCGTTCTTGGTCTTTTGGTGAAGTAAAGAAGCCAGAAACCATTAACTACCGTACATTCAAACCTGAACGTGAAGGTTTGTTCTGTGCGCGTATCTTTGGTCCGGTTAAAGATTACGAATGTTTGTGTGGTAAATACAAACGTTTAAAGCATCGTGGCGTGATTTGTGAAAAGTGTGGCGTAGAAGTTACCCAGACTAAAGTGCGTCGTGAACGCATGGGTCACATTGATCTGGCTAGTCCAGTTGCCCATATTTGGTTCTTAAAATCACTTCCGTCTCGTATCGGCTTAATGCTGGACATGACGTTACGTGATATTGAGCGCGTACTGTATTTCGAATCATTTGTTGTTATTGAGCCTGGCATGACCACGCTTGAGCGCGGCCAAATGCTAACCGAAGAAACGTATCTTGATGCGTTAGAAGAATACGGTGACGAGTTTGAAGCTAAGATGGGTGCCGAAGCAGTTTTAGAATTGCTACGCGCTATCAACTTAGAAGAACAGATCGAGCAAATGCGTGAAGAGTTACCTTCAATTAACTCTGAAACCCGTCGCAAAAAGGTCACTAAGCGCCTTAAACTGATGGAAGCATTTTTCACATCTGGTAATAAGCCAGAGTGGATGATCTTAAAAGTATTACCGGTCCTTCCACCTGATCTACGTCCATTAGTGCCGTTAGATGGTGGTCGTTTCGCGACATCAGATCTTAATGATCTTTACCGTCGTGTAATTAACCGTAACAACCGCTTAAAGCGTCTGTTAGATTTAGCTGCGCCTGACATTATCGTACGTAACGAAAAACGTATGTTACAGGAGTCGGTTGATGCGCTATTAGATAACGGTCGTCGCGGTCGTGCTATTACGGGGTCTAACAAGCGTCCGCTTAAATCTCTTGCTGATATGATCAAGGGTAAGCAGGGGCGTTTCCGTCAGAACTTACTTGGTAAGCGTGTTGACTATTCAGGCCGTTCGGTAATTACCGTAGGTCCTACTTTACGTCTGCATCAGTGTGGTCTTCCTAAGAAGATGGCACTTGAGCTATTCAAACCATTTATTTACGGCAAGCTAGAAGCGCGTGGTCTAGCGACTACGATTAAAGCTGCTAAGAAGATGGTTGAACGCGAACAGGCTGAAGTATGGGATGTGTTAGACGAAGTGATTCGTGAGCATCCAGTAATGCTTAACCGAGCACCAACACTTCACAGACTGGGTATTCAAGCATTTGAACCCGTTCTGATTGAAGGTAAAGCAATTCAATTGCATCCGTTAGTTTGTGCGGCATACAACGCCGACTTCGACGGTGACCAAATGGCGGTTCACGTACCATTAACGCTTGAAGCTCAGCTAGAAGCTCGTGCGCTTATGATGTCAACCAACAACATTTTGTCACCCGCTAATGGTGAGCCTGTTATTACACCGTCTCAAGACGTGGTATTAGGTTTGTACTACACCAGCCGTGAATGTATCAATGGCCGCGGCGAAGGCATGGCTTTCTCTTCAGTTGCTGAAGTAGAAAAAGCTTACGCTACAGGTGCTGCTGAACTACATGCTCGTGTTAAAGTACGTATTACTGAAACACATATTGCAGATGATGGCGAAAGAACGAAAGCAACTCGTATCATTGATACCACCGTTGGTCGTGCTCTTTTATCGTTAATTTTGCCTGAAGGCTTATCATATGATCTGGTTAACCAGAACATGGGTAAGAAGCAGATTTCTAAGTTGTTGAATACCTGTTACCGTCAACTAGGTCTTAAAGATACCGTTATCTTTGCAGACCAATTGATGTATACCGGTTTCCGTTTTGCGACCATATCTGGTGCCTCTGTAGGTATTGATGACATGGTTATTCCAGACGAAAAATACACCTTAGTTGCTGATGCTGAAGCAGAAGTGCTTGAAATTCAAGAGCAGTTCCAATCGGGTCTTGTTACAGCCGGTGAACGTTACAATAAAGTCATCGATATTTGGGCAAGTGCTAACGAAAAAGTCTCTAAAGCGATGATGGAAAACCTGTCTACTGAGACCGTGATTAACCGTGATGGTGTACCAGAAAAACAGGCATCGTTTAACAGCATCTATATGATGGCTGACTCAGGTGCTCGTGGTAGTGCGGCTCAGATCCGTCAGTTAGCGGGTATGCGTGGTCTTATGGCTAAGCCAGATGGCTCAATCATCGAAACCCCTATTGTGGCTAACTTCCGTGAAGGTCTAAACGTACTCCAGTACTTTATTTCTACACACGGTGCGCGTAAAGGTCTTGCCGATACCGCATTGAAGACAGCAAACTCGGGTTACTTAACACGTCGTTTAGTTGACGTTGCTCAAGACTTAGTCGTTATTGAAGACGATTGCGGTGTTGAACATGGTCTAACAATGAAACCACTCATTGAAGGTGGTGATGTTGTTGAACCATTACGCGAACGTGTTCTAGGTCGTGTTGTTGCTCGTGACGTCATGAAGCCTGGTACTGATGAAGTACTTGCACCTCGCAACACGTTGCTTGATGAAGCTTGGTGTAATACGTTAGAAGACCACAGTATTGATGAAGTGATAGTACGCTCTGTAATTACCTGTGAAACTGATTTCGGTGTGTGTGCAGCGTGTTACGGTCGTGACTTGGCTCGTGGTCATATTATCAACCACGGTGAAGCTATTGGTGTTGTTGCGGCGCAGTCAATTGGTGAACCTGGTACACAGTTAACCATGCGTACCTTCCACATTGGTGGTGCGGCATCTCGAGCTTCTGCAGAAAACAACGTTCAAGTTAAGAATGCTGGTGCACTGAAGTTACATAATGCTAAGCATGTATCTAACATCGACGGTAAGCTTGTGATTGTTTCTCGTTCTTCTGAATTAGCCATCATCGATGAGCTAGGTCGTGAGAAAGAGCGTTACAAAGTGCCATACGGTACTGTGCTAGAGAAATTGGAAGACAGTGAAGTTGCTGCTGGCGAGATTATCGCTAACTGGGACCCACATACTCACCCAATTATTTCTGAAGTAGCTGGTAGTGTGAAATTCGTTGATATGATCGACGGTGTAACCATGACACGTCAAACTGACGAGTTAACAGGTTTATCTTCGGTTGTCGTACTTGAAATTGGTGCACGTACCTCAGCGGGTAAAGAATTACGACCTGCAATTCGCTTAGTGGATGCAGACGGTAATGACTTAATGATCCCTGGTACAGAAGTGCCAGCTCAGTACTTCTTACCGGGCAATGCGATTGTGTCGAAAGACGATAACGCGAAAATCAACGTTGGTGACGCATTAGCTCGTATTCCTCAAGAATCGTCTAAAACACGCGACATCACCGGTGGTTTACCACGTGTTGCAGACTTATTTGAAGCGCGTAAACCAAAAGAGCCAGCAATTCTTGCTGAAATCTCTGGTACTATCTCGTTCGGTAAGGAAACAAAAGGTAAACGTCGACTCGTTATCACACCAGCTGATGGCAGTGATCACTATGAAGAGATGATCCCTAAATGGCGTAACTTAAACGTGTTCGAAGGTGAAAAAGTCGAACGTGGTGAAGTTATTGCTGACGGACCAGAAGCAGCGCATGACATTCTACGTCTTCGTGGTATCCACAACGTAGCAAACTACATTGTGAACGAAGTACAGGATGTTTACCGTCTTCAGGGCGTTAAGATCAACGACAAGCACATCGAAGTCATCATTCGTCAAATGCTACGTAAGTGTTTAATCACTTCAGCTGGCGACAGTGAGTTCTTAGAAGGTGAGCAAGCAGAAGTATCACGCGTGAAGATAGCTAACCGTGAGCTTATTGCTCAAGGTAAAGCGCCTGCAACGTTTGAACGTGAATTACTCGGTATTACCAAAGCATCTTTGGCGACTGAATCGTTCATCTCTGCAGCCTCGTTCCAAGAAACGACTCGTGTGTTAACTGAAGCAGCCGTTGGTGGTAAGAGCGATCCATTACGTGGTCTGAAAGAAAACGTAATTGTAGGTCGTTTGATCCCTGCTGGTACTGGTTATGCTTATCACAAGAGCCGCAACGAAGAACGCGCTAAAGCAGCAAGTTCTGGTGGTAAAGTGGAAGCAACAACCGTCACAGCAAGCGAAGCTGAACAGAACCTAGCAGACCTCTTAAACTTGGCTGGTAGTCAAGATTAAGTTAATGGTTTGTTAAAAAAGGCGCCAATGGCGCCTTTTTTATTGGAATTTGCACGAAAAGTTGGCTATTTCTTGACAGGCAGCCATTACCTTTCTAAAATTCCGCGTCCCACCATTGTGGGATATAGATTTTTCACACCTAATTGTTGAGTTTAAATCAACTGTCGGAGCTATACATGGCAACTGTAAACCAGTTGGTACGTAAGCCACGCGCGCCAAAAGTCGAAAAGACTAATGTGCCTGCGTTGAACGCGTGCCCACAAAAACGTGGTGTTTGTACTCGTGTGTACACTACAACACCTAAAAAACCTAACTCTGCACTACGTAAAGTAGCTCGTGTGCGTCTAACTAACGGTTTCGAAGTGACTTCGTATATCGGTGGTGAAGGCCATAACTTGCAAGAGCACAGTGTAATCCTAATCCGTGGTGGTCGTGTTAAAGACTTACCTGGTGTGCGTTACCACACTGTTCGTGGCGCATTAGACTGTGCTGGCGTGACTTCACGTCGCCAAGGCCGTTCTAAGTACGGTGCTAAGCGTCCTAAGTCTTAACGTATCCCGTTTAAGTAAGGCCAAGCTAGTATTTATTTGACATTCCAGTTTTGGAAATACCTGAAGCATACGGAGAATTAATATGCCAAGACGTCGCGTTGTAGGACAACGTAAAATCCTACCAGATCCAAAGTTTCACAGTGAGTTGTTGGCTAAGTTCATCAACGTCATCATGCAGGACGGCAAAAAGTCGACTGCAGAAAAAATTATTTACAAGGCATTAGATGTCGTCGCTGAAAAGAAAGGCGAAAATCATCTAACTATCCTTGATGCAGCCCTGGACAACGTTCGCCCATCTGTCGAAGTTAAATCTCGTCGTGTTGGTGGTTCGACATACCAGGTACCATGTGAAGTTCGTCCTGTGCGTCGTAACGCACTAGCGATGCGCTGGTTAGTTGAAGCTGCTCGCAAACGTGGTGAAAAATCTATGGCTCTACGTCTAGCAGGTGAAATGCTAGATGCGTCTGAAAACAAAGGTACAGCGGTTAAGAAGCGTGAAGACGTGCATCGCATGGCTGAAGCTAACAAAGCCTTCGCCCATTACCGTTGGTAATATGATGGGGCGGGCCTTGGCCCGCTCCATATTGTTGATATTGCTAAAACCAAAAGTTTTAGTTGAGAGGGTATAAATAGTGGCTCGTACAACCCCAATTGAGCTTTATCGTAATATCGGTATTGTTGCTCATGTGGATGCAGGTAAAACTACCACAACAGAACGTGTTCTGTTCTATACCGGTATGTCTCATAAAATTGGTGAGGTGCATGACGGCGCTGCCACGACTGACTGGATGGTACAAGAGCAAGAGCGTGGTATTACTATCACCTCAGCTGCAGTAACGACCTTTTGGCGCGGTATGGAAGCCCAATTCCCTGAACATCGAATTAATATCATCGATACCCCAGGTCACGTAGACTTTACTATTGAAGTCGAGCGTTCATTACGTGTACTTGATGGCGCAGTAGTTGTATTTTGCGGCTCATCAGGCGTTGAACCACAATCTGAAACAGTATGGCGTCAAGCTGACAAATACCACGTTCCTCGTTTGGTGTTTGTTAATAAGATGGACCGTGCAGGTGCAGATTTTGACCGTGTAATAAATCAAATTCGTAACCGCCTTGGTGCGACTTGTGTGCCAATTCAATTAAACATTGGTGCAGAAGAAAACTTCAAGGGTGTTATTGATTTAATTAAGATGAAAGCCATTAACTGGTCGGAAACCGATCAGGGAACGACATTCACTTATGAAGAAATTCCTGCAGATCTCGCAGCAAAAGCTGCCGATATGCATGAGTATCTCGTGGAAGCAGCTGCTGAAGCTTCTGATGAACTGATGAACAAATACCTTGAAGAAGGTGAGTTATCAGAACAAGAAATTAAATTAGCACTGCGTCAGCGCACAATTAATAACGAGATCGTTCTTGCTACCTGCGGTTCTGCATTTAAGAACAAAGGTGTGCAAGCGGTGCTCGATGCGGTCATCGACTTTTTGCCTGCGCCTATTGATGTACCTGCAATTAAAGGTATTGATGAAGACGAAAAAGAAGTTGAACGTCCGTCAGATGATAATGCACCATTTGCGGCATTAGCATTTAAAATTGCGACTGATCCATTTGTTGGAACACTGACTTTTATCCGCGTGTATTCCGGCGTACTTGAAACTGGTGCTGGTGTTTACAACTCAGTAAAACAGAAGCGTGAACGAATTGGTCGTATGGTACAAATGCATGCTAACGACCGTACCGAGTTGAAAGAAGTACGCGCAGGTGATATCGCTGCTGCTATTGGTTTAAAAGATGTTACAACCGGTGATACTCTTTGCGATAACAATCACAAAGTGATTCTTGAGCGCATGGAGTTTCCAGAGCCCGTAATTACCATTGCCGTTGAGCCTCGTTCGAAAGCAGATCAGGATAAGATGGGCATCGCGCTGCAAAAATTAGCAGCAGAAGATCCATCTTTCCGAGTTGAAACTAACGAAGAGTCGGCTCAAACACTGATATCAGGAATGGGTGAACTACACTTGGATATTATCGTTGACCGTATGCGTCGCGAATTCAGTGTAGAGTGTAACGTAGGTAAACCTCAGGTTGCTTACCGTGAAACCATCCGTTCTAAAGTAGAAGTGGAAGGTAAGTTCGTACGCCAATCTGGTGGGCGTGGTCAGTTTGGCCATGTTTGGCTAAGACTTGAACCACTGGAAGAAGGTGCAGGCTACGAATTTGTCAATGAAGTTGTTGGTGGTGTAATTCCTCGCGAATACATTCCAGCTGTTGATAAAGGTATTCAAGAACAAATGAAAAACGGCGTATTAGCTGGTTATCCTGTTCTTGATGTGAAAGTCACATTGTTTGATGGTTCATATCATGATGTGGACTCAAACGAAATGGCATTCAAAATTGCAGGTTCAATGGGCTTCAAAACGGGTGCGCTAGAAGCCAATCCCGCGCTGCTCGAGCCTTGTATGAAAGTAGAGGTCACTACACCTGAAGATTATATGGGCGACGTTGTAGGTGACTTAAACCGCCGTCGTGGCATAATTGAAGGTATGGATGATGGCATCGCAGGTGTCAAACTTGTTCATGCAGTAGTACCTTTATCTGAAATGTTTGGTTATGCGACTGATTTGCGCTCTGCATCTCAGGGTCGTGCTTCTTACTCTATGGAGTTTTATAAGTACGCAGATGCACCGCAAAACATTGCAAAAGCGATTATAGAATCTCGTAACTAATATTGGTTACGGCATCAATGTTATATTGCTCGAATTAATCGAGCACTTCTGAAAAGAAAGGAATATATCGTGGCAAAAGCTAAATTTGAACGTAATAAGCCTCACGTAAACGTGGGCACCATCGGTCACGTTGACCATGGTAAAACAACCTTAACAGCAGCAATTTCTGCCGTTTTGTCTAAGACATATGGTGGTGAAGCTCGTAACTTCGCTCAAATCGATAATGCTCCAGAAGAGCGTGAGCGCGGTATTACCATTAATACTTCTCACATCGAATATGACACACCTTCACGTCACTACGCTCACGTAGATTGTCCAGGTCACGCGGATTATGTTAAAAACATGATTACAGGTGCTGCACAGATGGACGGCGCGATTTTAGTAGTAGCAGCGACTGATGGCCCAATGCCACAGACACGTGAGCACATTCTACTTTCACGTCAGGTAGGTGTACCTTTCATCATCGTATTCATGAACAAATGTGACATGGTAGATGACGAAGAATTACTAGAATTAGTAGAGATGGAAGTTCGTGAACTTCTTTCTGAATACGACTTCCCAGGTGATGACTTACCAGTAATTCAAGGTTCAGCTCTTAAGGCACTAGAAGGCCAGCCAGAGTGGGAAGCTAAGATTATCGAATTAGCAGAAGCATTGGATACTTACATTCCAGAGCCAGAGCGTGACATCGATAAGCCATTCCTACTTCCAATTGAAGATGTATTCTCAATTTCAGGTCGTGGTACAGTAGTAACAGGTCGTGTTGAACGTGGTATTATCCGTGTATCAGACGAAGTCGAAATCGTTGGTGTACATGCAACCACTAAGACAACTTGTACTGGTGTAGAAATGTTCCGTAAGCTGCTTGACGAAGGTCGTGCAGGCGAGAACTGTGGTGTGTTATTACGTGGTACTAAGCGTGATGACGTAGAACGTGGTCAAGTACTAGCTAAGCCTGGTTCAATTACGCCACACACTACATTCGAATCAGAAGTGTACGTGTTATCAAAAGAAGAAGGCGGACGTCACACTCCATTCTTCAAAGGTTACCGTCCACAGTTTTACTTCCGTACAACAGACGTAACAGGCACAATTGAGTTACCAGAAGGCGTAGAAATGGTTATGCCTGGTGATAACATCAAGATGGTAGTTACTCTGATTTACCCAATCGCGATGGACGACGGTTTACGTTTCGCTATCCGTGAAGGTGGCCGTACAGTTGGTGCTGGTGTTGTAGCTAAAATCATCGCGTAATAGCGACTTTAGTTCACACTGAAAAAGGAAGCTTCGGCTTCCTTTTTTATTTTCTGGTGGATAGCGATTTGTATAGAATATACACTCAATTTGTGAAAAATAAGCACCAGTTATTTGCAGGTAGACTTTCTGAAGACTATTTGCACAATGGGCTTGATCTTACAAAGAAGATCTGTATAATTGCCCACTCGCTGACTAGTGCAGCGTAAATTATAATGTTTAGTCAGTTAGACTACTCATTTTCACAGCGACTCCGATTGGGAGTCGAACGGTTAAATCATCTCGCTCTGCTTTTCCATTAGGAAGAAGCTAGAGGGTGATTTTTTATATGTCCATTTTAGGAGCTCTGGTCAATGCAGAACCAAAGAATCCGTATCCGCTTGAAAGGCTTTGATCATCGTTTGATTGATCAGTCTACAGCGGAAATCGTTGAAACTGCTAAGCGTACAGGCGCGCAGGTACGTGGTCCTATTCCACTACCAACTCGCAAAGAGCGTTATACCGTTTTGATCTCTCCGCACGTTAATAAAGATGCACGTGATCAGTACGAAATTCGTACCCACAAGCGTTTAGTTGACATCGTAGAGCCAACAGAAAAGACTGTAGACGCATTAATGCGTTTAGATCTTGCGGCTGGTGTCGACGTTCAGATTAGCTTAGGTTAATTGAGATCCTTAGAAGAGGTTTGAGAGATGGCTATCGGTCTTATTGGTCGTAAAGTGGGTATGACTCGCATCTTCACTGAAGATGGTACGTCAATCCCTGTAACAGTAATTGAAATTGCTGGCAATCGCGTAACTCAAGTGAAAACTTTAGAGACCGACGGTTACCGTGCACTTCAAGTGACTACTGGTACCAAAAAAGCCAATCGCATCACTAAAGCAGAAGCAGGTCATTTTGCCAAGGGCGGCGTAGAAGCCGGTCGTGGTTTATGGGAATTGCGTTTAGCAGATGGTGAAGGCGAAGGCATTGAAGTTGGTGCTGAGCTTAATGTTGATATTTTCGCTGATACAGTGAAAGTAGATGTTACTGGTCAATCAAAGGGTAAAGGTTTCCAAGGCGGTATTAAGCGTTGGAACTTCCGTACTCAAGATATGACTCACGGTAACTCATTGGCGCACCGCGCGAACGGTTCTATCGGTCAGAACCAAACGCCTGGTCGTGTATTCAAAGGCAAAAAAATGTCAGGTCATATGGGTGCTGAACAAGTAACTACTCAAAATCTACACGTTGTTCGTGTTGATGCAGAGCGTAACTTGTTATTAGTACGCGGCGCAGTTCCAGGCGCTACCAATGGTGATCTGATCATTAAGCCTGCCGTTAAAGCTTAGGTCTGAGGAGATAGTAATGGAATTGGTATTGAAAGACGCGCAGAGCGCTCTTGAAGTTTCCGAAACTACCTTCGGCCGTGACTTTAACGAGGCACTGGTTCATCAGGTAGTTGTAGCGTACGCTGCAAATGCACGTCAGGGCACCCGTGCCCAAAAGACACGTGCAGAAGTAACTGGCTCAGGCAAAAAGCCTTGGCGCCAAAAAGGCACAGGCCGCGCTCGTGCCGGTAGTGTTAAAGGCCCAATCTGGCGTGGCGGTGGCGTAACATTCGCTGCTAAAACTCAAGATCATAGCCAAAAAGTTAACAAGAAGATGTACCGTGGTGCTCTTAAGAGCATTCTTTCTGAATTGGTACGTCAAGAGCGTTTAGTTGTTGTCGAATCTTTTGGTGTTGAAGCTCCTAAAACTAAAGAGCTGAAAGCTAAATTGAAAGAAATGCAACTAGAAGACGTTCTAATTGTTACTGCAGAAGTTGATGAGAATTTATTCTTAGCAGCTCGCAACTTATACAAGGTTGACGTTCGTGACGTGGCGGGTCTAGACCCAGTAAGTCTCATTGCGTTCAACACTGTTCTTGTTACTGCTGATGCAGTGAAGCAAATCGAGGAGATGCTAGCATGATCCGCGAAGAACGTTTGCTAAAAGTGATTCTTGCTCCGCATATCTCTGAAAAGAGCACTGTGGTTGCTGAGAAAAACAACACTGTAGTTTTCCGCGTAGCAATCGATGCAACTAAAGCAGAGATTAAAGCTGCAGTAGCGAAGCTATTTGAAGTTGAAGTTGATTCGGTTCGCACTTTAGTTAATAAAGGCAAAACCAAACGTACCGGTGGCCGTGTAGGTCGTCGTAGCGATTGGAAAAAAGCTTATGTTACTTTAGCTGCTGGTGCTGACATTGATTTCGTCGGCGGCGCTGAATAAGCAAAGGAGAATTATCATGGCAGTTATTAAGTGTAAGCCAACCTCTCCAGGTCGTCGCCACGTAGTTAAAGTGGTGAATACGGACCTGCATAAGGGTAAACCTTTTGCTGGCCTGTTGGCGAAAAAAACTAAAAGTGGTGGCCGTAACAATACTGGCCGTATCACTGTACGCCACGTAGGTGGTGGACATAAGCAGCACTATCGTATTGTTGACTTTAAACGCAACAAAGACGGTATCCCTGCGAAAGTTGAACGTCTTGAATACGATCCAAACCGTACAGCGCATATTGCGTTAGTATTGTATGCCGATGGTGAGCGTCGTTATATTCTTGCTGCAAAAGGCATGAAAGCTGGCGACCCAATCCAATCTGGTTTGGATGCAGAAATCAAGACTGGTAACGCTAGACCGTTACGCAACATTCCAGTAGGTAGTGTTGTACACGCTGTTGAAATGAAGCCTGGTAAAGGCGCTCAGATCGCACGTTCAGCTGGTGCTTATGTACAAGTTGTTGCTCGTGACGGTGCCTATGCAACTCTACGTCTTCGCTCTGGCGAAATGCGTAAAGTTCCAGTAGATTGCCGCGCGACATTTGGTGAAGTTGGTAATGCCGAGCACATGTTACGCCAATTAGGTAAAGCAGGTGCTAAGCGCTGGAGAGGCATACGCCCTACAGTTCGAGGTGTTGCAATGAACCCAGTAGACCATCCACATGGTGGTGGTGAAGGCCGTACTTCTGGTGGACGTCATCCAGTGAGTCCATGGGGTGTGCCGACTAAGGGTTATAAAACTCGTAGCAACAAGCGCACTGACAAGTACATCGTACGTCGTCGTAATAAATAGTAAGAGGATTCGCCATGCCACGTTCTCTCAAGAAAGGTCCCTTCATTGACCTGCACTTGCTGAAGAAGGTAGAGAAAGCGATGGAAGCGGGAGACAAAAAGCCAATTAAGACTTGGTCTCGTCGCTCAATGATCATCCCTAATATGATTGGGTTGACCATCGCTGTCCATAATGGTCGTCAGCACGTACCTGTGTTCGTAACTGACGAAATGATCGGCCACAAGCTTGGTGAATTTTCACCAACTCGCACTTATCGCGGCCATGCTGCAGATAAGAAAGCGAAGAAGCGTTAATACGGGAGGAATAAGATGGAAGTTTTAGCTAAACATCGTTTTGCTCGTACGTCTGCGCAGAAGGCCCGTCTAGTTGCTGATCAAGTTCGCGGATTGCCTGTTTCTAAGGCCCTCGAAATCTTGACATTCAGCCCCAAGAAAGCCGCCGTACTAGTTAAAAAAGTACTTGACTCAGCTATCGCAAACGCCGAACACAACGAAGGTGCTGACATTGATGAGCTTAAAGTTGGAGCCGTCTTCGTAGATGAAGGCCCAACAATGAAGCGTATCATGCCACGTGCTAAAGGCCGCGCTGATCGTATCATGAAGCGTACCAGCCACATTACTGTGGTTGTATCAGATCGCTAGGAGAAGAGAGCAATGGGACAGAAAGTACATCCTAATGGTATCCGTCTGGGTATCACTAAGCCTTGGATCTCTACCTGGTACGCAGATAAGTCAGACTATGCAAATAATCTGAACAGCGACTGGGAAGTGCGTCAATATTTAACTGAAAAGTTAAAAGCCGCATCAGTATCTAAGATTGTCATTGAACGCCCAGCGAAAAGCATCCGCGTTACGATTCACACTGCCCGTCCAGGTATTGTGATTGGTAAGAAAGGTGAAGACGTTGAAGTATTACGTGCACATGTGTCTAAAATCACAGGCACTACTGCTCAAATCAACATCGCTGAGATCCGTAAGCCTGAATTAGACGCTAAGCTCGTTGCTGACTCTATTGCTCAGCAGTTAGAGCGTCGTGTTATGTTCCGTCGTGCTATGAAGCGCGCGGTACAGAATGCAATGCGCATTGGTGCTCAAGGTATCAAAGTAGAAGTGAGCGGCCGTTTAGGCGGTGCTGAAATCGCACGTTCTGAATGGTATCGTGAAGGTCGTGTACCTTTGCATACCCTACGTGCTGATATCGACTACTCAACTGCAGAAAGTCACACTCAATATGGTGTGATTGGTATTAAAGTTTGGATCTTCAAAGGTGAAGTTCTAGACGGTTTAATACCTGCTATTGAAGAGCCTAAGCAGCAACCTAAGCGTAAGCCTCGTGGTAAATAGGAGAAACTTTTATGCTGCAACCTAAACGTATGAAGTTTCGCAAGATGTTCAAGGGCCGCAACCGCGGCCTAGCGAACGGTACTGAAGTTAGCTTTGGTACTTTCGGTTTGAAAGCAGTCGGCCGTGGCCGTTTAACTGCTCGTCAAATCGAATCTGCACGTCGTGCCATGACACGTCATGTTAAACGTCAAGGACAAATTTGGATTCGAGTTTTCCCTGACAAGCCAATTACCTCTAAGCCTCTTGAAGTGCGTATGGGTAAAGGTAAAGGTAACGTTGAATACTGGGTATGTCAGATTCAACCTGGTAAGGTTCTTTATGAGATGGATGGTGTTCCTGAAGCGTTGGCTCGTGAAGCCTTTGCTTTGGCGTCAGCCAAACTTCCACTGAAGACTACCTTCGTAACTAAGACGGTGATGTAATGAAAGCGAGCGAACTAAGAGAAAAGAGCGTTGAAGATCTTAACGCTGAATTACTTGGTCTGCTGCGTGAGCAGTTTAACCTGCGTATGCAACACGCTACTGGTCAGTTGAGCCAAACACATCAATTGAAACTAGTGCGTCGTAACATTGCACGTGTTAAGACCATTATTACTTCTAAGGCAGGTGCGTAATGTCTGATAAAATCCGTACTTTGCAAGGTAAAGTAATTAGTAACAAAATGGACAAGTCTATTACTGTTGCTATTGAGCGCCAAGTGAAACATCCTATTTATGGGAAGTACATTAAGCGTACTACTAAGATCCATGCACATGACGAAACTAATCAGTGTAATGAAGGGGATTTCGTGGCAATTAGCCAGTGTCGTCCTCTGTCTAAGACTAAGTCTTGGACACTAGCTGAAGTAGTAACAAAAGCCTAATTTTTATTAGGTTAACGTAAACGGCTCCAGTTTTTGGGGCCGTTTGTTTTTTTTGCTATGCATTCTTAAAATGTGGTGTTATACTTGCGCGCCATTTTTGAGTAAATTATTACTTAAATTTGGTTCAAATATAGTCCCATAGTGGGATTGTGTAGTAACGATAGCGGAGCACTTGAAATGATCCAAATGCAATCGACTCTAGACGTCGCATGTAACAGCGGCGCACGCAGAGTTCAGTGTATTAAGGTCTTGGGTGGCTCTCATCGTCGTTATGCCGGTATCGGCGACATCATCAAAGTTTCTGTTAAAGAAGCAATTCCTCGCGCTAAAGCGAAGAAAGGTGATGTATATAACGCGGTGGTAGTCCGTACTAAGAAAGGCGTACGTCGTCCAGACGGTTCTGTCATTCGCTTCGATCGGAATGCAGCGGTTTTGCTTAACGCAAACCTTGCACCGATTGGTACTCGTATCTTTGGCCCAGTGACACGTGAATTGCGTAATGATAAATTCATGAAAATTGTCTCGCTGGCACCAGAAGTACTGTAAGGAGCTTCAAATGGCAGCTAAAATCCGTCGCGAAGACGAAGTAATTGTATTAGCAGGTAAAGACAAAGGTAGCCGCGGTAAGGTTACTCAAGTTTTACCTACTGGTAAGTTAATTGTTGAAGGCCTCAATCTTGTTAAAAAACACCAAAAGCCTAACCCTCAATTGGGTGTGACTGGCGGCGTTATCGAGAAAGAAGCACCGATTCAAGCATCAAACGTTGCGATCTTTAACCAAGCCACAGGCAAGGCAGATCGTGTTGGTTTCCGATTTGAAGACGGCCAAAAAGTCCGTTTCTTTAAATCGAACAGCGAACTCGTTAAGTAATTTGGAGTAAACGATGGCGAAACTGCATGATAAATATCAAGAGACTGTAGTCGCTGAACTAGCTAAAAAGTTCGGTTATAGCAGTGTCATGCAAGTCCCTCGGATTGAAAAAATCACCCTGAACATGGGTGTGGGCGAAGCAGTTGCAGATAAGAAAGTTATGGAGCATGCGCTCCGTGACATGACTGCAATCGCTGGCCAGAAACCAATTGTAACTGTTGCTCGTAAATCAGTTGCTGGTTTTAAAATCCGTGAAGGCTACCCTATTGGCTGTAAAGTAACCCTACGCGGTGAGCGTATGTGGGAATTTTTAGAGCGTTTAGTTGACATTGCAATACCACGTATTCGTGATTTTCGTGGCTTAAGCGCTAAAGCGTTTGATGGCCGTGGTAATTACGCAATGGGCGTGCGTGAGCAGATCATCTTCCCAGAAATCGATTATGATAAAATCGATAAAATTCGTGGTATGGATATTGTTATCACTACTACTGCGAAGAATGATGAAGAAGGTCGTGCTTTGTTAGACGCTTTTAACTTCCCATTCAAGAAATAAGGGTAGCATAATGGCAAAAACATCTATGAAAGCACGTGAAGCAAAGCGTGCACAGCTCGTAGCTAAATATGCTGAAAAGCGTTTAGCACTTAAGGCTATTATCAGCAGTCCTGCAACTTCTGACGAAGATCGCTGGGAAGCTGTACTTAAGTTACAAGCTCTACCACGTGATTCTAGCGCTGCGCGTCAACGCAATCGCTGTAATCAAACTGGTCGCCCACATGGTTTTTTACGTAAATTCGGCTTAAGCCGTATTAAATTACGTGAAGCTACCATGCGTGGTGAAGTTCCTGGTCTGCGTAAGGCCAGCTGGTAAGCACTTGTCACGGAGTAAGCTAATATGAGCATGCAAGATCCTATTGCGGATATGTTAACCCGTATTCGTAACGGCCAAGCTGCTAACCACGTATCTGTAAAGATGCCTTCAGCTAAGTTAAAAGTAGCAATTGCGAAATTACTTAAAGATGAAGGTTTCATTACTGACTACGCCGTAGCAGATGAAGCTAAGCCTGAATTAGAAATTACGTTAAAGTATTTTCAAGGCAAACCAGTCGTTGAGACTATCCAGCGTGTAAGTCGCCCTGGTCTTCGTATTTACAAAGGTAAAGACGAGCTACCAAAGGTGATGGGCGGGCTGGGTATCGCAATTGTGTCCACTTCTAAAGGCTTGATGACTGATCGTGCCGCCCGCCAGAATGGCACGGGTGGCGAGGTTATCTGCTACGTAGCGTAAGGAGCTAGAAATGTCTCGTGTTGCAAAAGCACCAGTCACTGTTCCTGCTGGCGTAGAGGTGACTTTAAACGAACAGACTTTAACTGTTAAAGGCAGTAAAGGAAGTCTGACTCGAGTAATCAACAATGCGGTAAATGTTGTTATCGAAGATGCGCAAGTAAAGTTTCTTCCTGTCGATGGCGTTGCTAACGCTTGGGCACAGGCTGGTACTGCACGTGCATTGGTAAACAACATGGTTGTTGGTGTATCTCAAGGTTTTGTGAAAAAACTTAAACTAGTTGGTGTAGGTTACCGTGCAAAAATTGCTGGTAGTGACTTAGACTTAACATTGGGTTTCTCACATCCATTAGTACACAAACTGCCCGCAGGCGTTACTGCAGAGTGTCCTAGCCAAACTGAAATCGTGCTTTCGGGCGTTGATAAACAAGTTATTGGCCAGGTTGCTGCTGAAATTCGCGGATACCGTCCACCAGAGCCTTATAAAGGTAAAGGTGTTCGCTATGACGACGAAGTAGTACGCCGTAAAGAGGCTAAGAAGAAGTAGGTAACGCGATATGGATAAGAAAACATCTCGCTTACGTCGCGCGTTACGTGCACGTAAGAAGATCCAAGAGCTGGGCGTGAATCGTCTGGTTGTACATCGTACACCGCGTCACATTTATGCTCAGGTGATCAATCCTGAAGCTCAGGTGTTGGCAGTTGCTTCAACCGTTGAAAAAGCGGTTAAAGAGCTACTAAAGAGTACCGGTAACGTTGATGCGGCTAAAGCAGTAGGTAAAATTGTTGCTGAGCGTGCGATCGAGAAGGGCGTAGCAACAGTTGCGTTCGACCGTTCTGGTTTCAAGTATCATGGTCGTGTTGCTGCATTAGCAGATGCCGCTCGTGAAGCTGGCCTGAAGTTCTAAGGGGTTATAAAAATGGCTAAATTAGAAGCTCAGCAAAAAGACGATCTGCAAGAGAAATTAATTGCAGTTAATCGTGTTTCTAAAGTAGTTAAGGGCGGTCGTATCTTTAGCTTCACAGCACTAACAGTAGTGGGTGATGGTAATGGTAAGATCGGCTATGGCTATGGTAAAGCGCGTGAAGTTCCAGCTGCTATTCAAAAAGCAATGGAAAAAGCCCGTCGTAATATGGTAACAGTGGAGTTGAATGCAGGTACTTTGCATCACCCAGTTAAAGGTCGCCATACTGGTTCTAAAGTTTATATGCAACCAGCATCAGAGGGTACCGGTATTATTGCCGGTGGCGCAATGCGTGCCGTATTGGAAGTAGCAGGCGTTCATAACGTTCTGTCAAAAGCATACGGTTCTACTAACCCGATCAACATCGTTCGCGCAACTGTCGATGCGTTGGTGCACATGAAGTCACCAGCTCAAATCGCAGCAAAACGTGGCCTGAATGTTGATGAAATTCGGGGGTAATGCACCATGGCTACTAAAACTTTAAAAGTCACACAGACTAAAAGCAGCATTGGTCGTTTACCAAAACACCGTGCAACCTTAACCGGTTTAGGCTTACGCCGCATTGGTCACACTGTTGAAGTTGAAGATACACCTTCAGTTCGCGGTATGATTAATAAGGTGTACTACATGGTTTCGGTGGAGGAATAAGATAATGCGTCTAAATACTCTATCTCCAGCAGCAGGTTCTAAATCTGCTCCTAAGCGTGTAGGCCGTGGTATAGGTTCAGGTTTAGGTAAAACAGCGGGTCGTGGCCATAAAGGTCAGAAGTCTCGCTCAGGCGGCGGCGTTCGCGTCGGTTTCGAAGGTGGTCAAATGCCACTTAAGATCCGTCTACCTAAGTTTGGCTTTACCTCGCGTCGCGCTTTGGTAACAGCTGAAGTTCGTGTACTCGAACTAGCAAAAGTTAACGGTGATGTTGTCGATTTGAATGCACTGAAAGATGCGAACGTTATTACTCGCAACATCCAGTTTGCGAAAATCGTTCTTTCAGGTACCATTGACCGCCCAGTGACTGTAAAAGGTCTGAAGGTAACCAAAGGTGCTCGTGCAGCTATTGAAGCTGCCGGTGGCAAGATCGAGGAATAATACGTCGATGGCAAAACCAGGACTTGATTTAAAAAGCGCGAAAGGCGGTTTGTCTGAATTGAAAACACGTCTTCTGTTCGTGATTGGTGCGATTATCGTCTTTAGAGCCGGTTCGTTTGTACCAATTCCTGGTATTGACGCAGCTGTATTGGCAGATCTGTTTGCCCAGCAAAAAGATACCATCCTTGGCATGTTTAACATGTTCTCGGGTGGTGCTTTAGAGCGTGCTTCTATCTTTGCATTAGGTATCATGCCGTACATTTCGGCATCTATTATTATGCAATTATTGACTGTTGTGCATCCTGCACTCGCTGAATTGAAAAAAGAAGGCGAATCAGGACGTAAGAAGATCAGTCAATATACTCGATATGGCACACTTGTGTTGGGTACGCTGCAATCTGTTGGTATTGCAACGGGTTTACCAAATCTGATGCCTGGCCTTGTAGCCAATCCCGGATTTGGTTTTTACTTTGTTGCAGTTGTGAGTTTAGTGACAGGAACGATGTTCCTTATGTGGCTAGGCGAACAAATTACCGAACGTGGTATTGGTAATGGTATCTCAATTTTAATTTTTGCAGGTATTGTTGCAGGTTTACCATCGGCCATCGGCTCAACAGCCGAGCAGGCGCGTCAAGGTGACATGAATGTATTGGTACTACTGTTGCTCGCGGTTATCGTATTTGCTGTAACTTATTTAGTGGTATTTGTGGAGCGTGGTCAACGTCGTATTGTCGTTAACTATGCGAAGCGCCAACAAGGCCGTAAGGTTTTTGCAGCGCAAAGCACCCATTTACCATTAAAAATAAATATGGCAGGTGTGATTCCACCAATTTTTGCATCCAGCATTATTTTGTTTCCAGGCACACTGGCTCAGTGGTTTGGTCAAAATGAGTCTATGTCATGGTTAAGCGATTTCGCTTTAGCTGTGTCTCCAGGACAACCGCTGTATTCATTATTGTACGCGACAGCAATTATCTTTTTCTGTTTCTTCTATACTGCGTTGGTGTTTAACCCTCGTGAAACAGCTGATAACTTGAAAAAGAGTGGTGCATTCATTCCTGGGATCCGTCCCGGAGAACAGACTTCGCGTTACATTGATAAAGTGATGACACGTTTAACCTTAGCGGGTGCGTTGTATATTACCTTTATCTGCTTAATTCCGGAGTTCATGTTAATTGCGTGGAAAGTACAGTTCTATTTTGGCGGTACTTCACTACTGATTATAGTAGTCGTAATCATGGACTTCATGGCTCAGGTTCAGACCCATATGATGTCTCATCAGTATGAGTCTGTGATGAAGAAAGCTAATCTTGTCAACAAAGCGAATTTAGATCGTTTTGGTAAATAAGATTGCTTTTACGGAGTGATGAAATGAAAGTTCGAGCTTCCGTGAAGAAGATCTGCCGTAACTGCAAGATCGTCAAGCGTAGTGGTGTTGTACGTGTAATCTGTGTTGAACCTAAACACAAACAGCGTCAAGGCTAGAAAGAAGTTTGGTCAGCTCAATAATGGGCTGACCAAAATATTGTTTGCAAATTTGTTGTCTGTCGAGTATCCTTTCGGGCTTTTCGCAGATAGCCTTTAACTTTAAGGAGTGCATAGTGGCCCGTATCGCTGGCATTAACATTCCTGATCAAAAGCATACAGTCATTGCGTTGACTGCTATTTTTGGTATTGGACGTACACGCGCTAGAGCAATCTGCGCATCTACTTCAATTGCTGAAGATGCTAAGATCAAGGAATTGAGCGAAGCTCAAATAGATATCCTACGCGAAGAAGTCGCCAAATACACTGTAGAAGGTGACTTGCGTCGTGAGATTTCAATGAACATCAAGCGTCTTATGGATCTTGGTTGTTATCGTGGTCTCCGCCATCGTCGTAGCCTGCCTCTTCGTGGGCAACGTACTAAGACCAATGCGCGTACGCGTAAAGGTCCACGTAAACCAATTAGAAAGTAACGGGAAGGTAAACCAAAATGGCTAAAGTTCCGTCACGTTCTCCGCGTAAGCGCGTACGTAAACAGGTTGCAGATGGCATGGCTCATATCCATGCGTCTTTCAACAACACAATTGTCACCATTACAGATCGTCAAGGTAATGCGTTGTCATGGGCTACCTCAGGTGGTTCTGGTTTCCGTGGTTCACGTAAATCAACACCATTCGCTGCGCAGGTTGCTGCAGAGCGTGCAGGTATTGCTGCTCAAGACTACGGTGTTAAAAACCTTGAAGTTTTCGTGAAGGGTCCTGGTCCAGGTCGTGAATCAGCCATTCGTGCGCTGAACGCTGTTGGTTATAAAATTACCAACATTACCGATGTGACGCCTATCCCTCATAATGGCTGTCGTCCACCTAAAAAACGTCGTGTATAACACTGCGTATATAGGATAGTTGGAGAAAGATCATGGCAAGATACTTGGGTCCCAAGCTCAAGCTCAGCCGCAGAGAAGGTACAGACCTTTTCTTAAAAAGCGGTGTGAGAGCAATCGATTCGAAGTGTAAGCTAGAAGCTGCACCTGGACAACATGGCGCACGTAAGCCACGTTTGTCTGAGTATGGTATTCAGCTACGCGAGAAACAAAAAGTTCGTCGTATTTATGGTGTGCTAGAAAAGCAATTCCGTAACTATTACAAAGAAGCTGCACGCCTAAAAGGTAATACTGGTGAAAACCTATTACAACTTTTAGAAGTCCGCCTAGATAACGTTGTTTATCGTATGGGTTTTGGATCTACTCGTGCAGAATCACGTCAGCTAGTAAGCCATAAATCTGTTATGGTTAACGGTCGTGTTGTTAACATTCCGTCATTCAAAGTGTCTGCGAATGATGTTGTAAGCATCCGTGAAAAGTCACGTACTCAAGCTCGTATTAAAGCGGCTTTAGAAGTGTCTTCACAACGCGAAAAGCCTACATGGGTAGAAGTCGACAATGCAAAAATGGAAGGTGCTTTCAAGCGTATTCCAGAACGTAGCGATTTGTCTGCGGATATTAACGAACAGCTGATCGTCGAGCTTTACTCTAAGTAAGGCTAACAAACAAGAGAGGACACAATGCAGGGTTCTGTTACAGAATTTCTTAAACCGCGTCTCGTTGATATTGAGCAGGTTAATTCAACTCGCGCCAAAGTTACACTAGAGCCACTAGAACGTGGTTTTGGCCATACCTTAGGTAACGCGTTGCGTCGCATCCTATTGTCGTCTATGCCCGGCTGTGCAGTTACTGAAGTCGAAATAGACGGTGTGCTGCACGAATACAGCAGTAAGGAAGGCGTACAAGAAGATATCCTTGAGATATTGCTTAATCTTAAGGGATTAGCAGTGACAATCGAGGGTAAAGACGAGGCTTTGCTTACATTAAGCAAGTCCGGCACAGGCCCTGTTACAGCAGCAGATATCACACATGATGGTGATGTTACCATCGTGAATCCTGATCATGTTATCTGTCACTTGACTGGTAATAATGATATCAGCATGCGTATCCGCGTTGAGCGTGGTCGTGGTTATGTGCCTGCTTCGGCTCGTGCACAGACTGAAGACGATGATCGCCCAATTGGTCGTTTGCTGGTTGATGCTTCATTCTCGCCTGTAGCTCGCATTGCTTATAATGTAGAAGCCGCACGTGTAGAGCAGCGTACTGACTTAGATAAACTTGTGATTGATATGACCACAAATGGTACTATTGATCCTGAGGAAGCAATTCGTCGTTCTGCAACTATTTTAGCTGAACAGCTAGATGCGTTTGTTGAATTACGTGATGTGACTGAGCAGGCAGTTGTAGAAGAGAAACCGGAGTTTGATCCGATTTTGCTGCGTCCTGTCGACGATTTAGAGCTAACTGTACGTTCGGCTAACTGTTTAAAAGCCGAAGCGATTCATTACATCGGAGATCTGGTACAACGCACTGAAGTTGAGCTGCTTAAGACCCCTAACTTAGGTAAGAAATCTCTTACTGAAATTAAGGATGTTTTAGCGTCTCGCGGACTGTCGTTAGGTATGCGTCTAGAAAACTGGCCACCGGCTAGTTTAGCTGACGACCTATAAGTCTCAGGTTAGTACAGATTTAGGTTATAAGGATTAGGTCATGCGCCATCGTAAGAGTGGTCGTCAACTAAACCGCAACAGCAGTCATCGCCAAGCTATGTTCCGTAACATGGCTTGCTCAATAGTTCGTCATGAGATTATCAAGACAACTGTAGCTAAAGCGAAAGAACTGCGTCGCGTAGTTGAACCTCTAATAACACTTGCTAAAGTTGACAGCGTTGCAAATCGCCGTTTAGCTTTCGCTCGTACCCGCGACGCTGAAGTTGTAGGTAAGTTATTTACTGAATTGGGTCCACGCTTCCAGGAACGTCCTGGTGGTTACACTCGTATTCTTAAGTGTGGTCTACGTACCGGTGATAAAGCCCCAATGGCTTACATCGAGTTAGTAGGTCGCCCTGAAGCTGCTGAAGCTGTTGAAGTTGAAGCTGCTGAGTAATTTTTAATTACTCAATTAAAAACCGAGCTTAGGCTCGGTTTTTTTATGTGTTAATTTTATAGTAGGTAATGTTCTCTCTTATACCAATCTCATTAAATATCTGGTCAGTTCAGAGTCTCTCAGGTTTTTCAATTCAAGGCACATTGATGTAGAAATGGTTGTTGCCTTTTAAATCGATGTAACACAGAAGTGGAATACCTGAGAG
>NZ_JBSQBN010000264.1:0-588 GCF_053850585.1 Shewanella sp. A22 | reverse complement strand
GCGTATCTTCCAGGCTAACGATTGTCTGTCTTGGTCTGGCCATCTTTAATTACCGTTTGTGAAAGGGTAAATAAAGTGTAGTTCAGCGCTCAATATTTAGCCAACAATCTTGGGTGTCTTAATTATTCGTCTTAATTATTCGTCGATATGCTTATGGCCTGTATATCCTCTGTCTGTCGGTTCGCTAGTCGTAAAACTAGCCAACGTACTATGAAGATACACAGCGGTACGTTTACCCCAAGGGTCGTAAATAGCTTGCGATACGACTGCGCCACTGCCATTTGTTGTGGCGATGACTGAGCCTTGATGGTCCTTGTGTAGATAAAAAGTATATTGCTTCGCTGGGTATAGACAATGTCGCCAACATAAAACTTATGCTCGGTTAATGTACCTGCGCCACCAATACGATAGACCTTCTCATAATTACCTCAAATAATTATGGGTGTCATAATTATTTTTTTTGTTGAATTATCAATTCCGCACAAGAATGCCTTACGCACCACACGAGAACAGCAGTGATAGTAAGGCGTATCTTCCAGGCTAACGATTGTCTGTCTTGGTCTGGCCATCTTTAATTACCGTTTGTGA
>NZ_JBSQBN010000263.1:0-604 GCF_053850585.1 Shewanella sp. A22 | reverse complement strand
AAATAATTAAGACACCCAAGATTGTTGGCTAAATATTGAGCGCTGAACTACACTTTATTTACCCTTTCACAAACGGTAATTAAAGATGGCCAGACCAAGACAGACAATCGTTAGCCTGGAAGATACGCCTTACTATCACTGCTGTTCTCGTGTGGTGCGTAAGGCATTCTTGTGCGGAATTGATAATTCAACAGGTGAGAACTTTGAGCATCGGCGTGAGTGGGTTGATTCACGCATTCTTGAGTTAGCGACCATCTTTGCTATTGATATCTGTGCTTATGCCGTGATGAGTAATCACTTGCATGTGGTGTTAAAAGTTGATGCTGACAAAGCAAAAAAGTGGTCAGATAAAGAAGTGCTCATTCAATGGCACAAGGGCTTTAAAGGTACGTTACTCACGCACAAATACCTTAAAGAGGAAGACCTTAACCAGTTTGAAATTCAAACGGTTAATGAATGCATTACTGAATACCGTAAACGCTTAATTGATATCAGTTGGTTTATGCGCTCACTCAGTGAGCCCATCGCCAGAATGGCCAACAAAGAAGATAAATGTACCGGAAGATTCTGGGAAGGCAGGTTTAAATCCCAGGCTTTGCTTGAT
>NZ_JBSQBN010000262.1:0-609 GCF_053850585.1 Shewanella sp. A22 | reverse complement strand
TATCCACGCGCTGATAAAAAGCGGATAAATGAGTTTAATGAAGAGGCGATTCCGGCAGTAGTTACTAGCGAGACTTGCGTTGCGCGAAGCTGCACGAACGCAGACAAGTCCGTTAACTGTATTGCATTTATCTGCGTTGAGCCTGACGAAGCAAGCCAGTTTAAAAACTCACGGGCATTACGGCAACGATATATACGAGTCGAATTAGCAAGACCGGCGACTTCATGTAGATAACGGTCAAATTCCTCCACAACTTTATTATTCGTTGATAATATCTCAACATCATTATCTAGATACCGTAGCCAATGAGAAAGTGCGGCAGCATAAGTGTTCCTGTTATGCATGAATAAACCAGAAGAACTAGGAACAATCATACGTTGCCGAATAAATTCATTTTTATCTTGAGCCGTTGCATCGCGACAACTTATGTCTCGCTTCGTCATCCAATCAGCAAAGTGGATCACGGCGCACAAATAGTTGTTTATAGTCTTGTGAGCATATCCGCGATCTAGAAAATACTGAATAAACTCAGCTAACTCTGATTGCGGTAATCGTGCTGCCGCACGTCGAAACGATCGGGATTTTATATATGTTTGAAACATGAGTGGT
>NZ_JBSQBN010000261.1:0-632 GCF_053850585.1 Shewanella sp. A22 | reverse complement strand
CTCGATGTCACGGTATACCTTGTAATGGTTGCTCCACCGTTATTAGTCGGTGCACTAAAGCTAATGCTCGCTTGCTTATCCCCTGCGGTTGCGGTTCCGATACTCGGTGCATCTGCCAATGAGGCATTCACAGTGAAAGTCTGGCTCACTTGAGGTGCGGCTAAGTAACTTCCATTACCGGCTTGGTTAACGTTGATGGTACAACTTCCCGTCGCATTAAAACTCAACACGCCTGCACTTGTGATGGTACACACGCCGGTGGTGGATGAGGTAAACACTGGTGTTAACCCTGAGCTAGCACTTGCCGTTAAGGTTGGTGTTGTGCCATAGCTTTGTGCACTTTGAGCCGCAAACGTGATAATTTGCGTCCCCATCGGGGTCACGCTGTTAGAAGCTGTCGACGCAGCACTGGCGCCCACATAGTTTGTCGCCGTTACACTGAAGGTATAAGCCGTTCCATTCGTCAAGCCCGTTATCGTTAACGGTGACCCCATGCCACTCGCCTTTTTATTGCCCGGGCTCGATGTCACGGTATACCTTGTAATGGTTGCTCCACCGTTATTAGTCGGTGCACTAAAGCTAATGCTCGCTTGCTTATCCCCTGCGGTTGCGGTTCCGATACTCGGTGCATC
>NZ_JBSQBN010000260.1:0-639 GCF_053850585.1 Shewanella sp. A22 | reverse complement strand
TTACAACGAAATTGTCGAGTATTGCTGTCTAGCGTGGAATAGATTCATATCGTGTAAAAGCCGAGTGAGAAAACTATGCCAAAGAGACTGGGCAAATCTGGGAAGACTTTAATCATAATTGGTATAAATCGTATAAAAAATTGGCCATAATGACGAATGAAGGCGCTATCAATGTCATTCACACAAACGAAAAAGCCCGTTGCATAAGCAACGGGCTTTTTAACGTATTAGGCGCCTGGAAATGACCTACTCTCGCATGGGGAGACCCCACACTACCATCGGCGATACTGTGTTTCACTTCTGAGTTCGGAATGGGATCAGGTGGTGCCACAGCTCTATGGTTTCCAGACAAAAATTGTACGGAACAAATTTTTAACGCACTTTAGTGCGGCCCGTTAGGGTCAAATACACGGATGTATTTGATAAATTGCTCCTTTATCTAACGCATTATTCTTGATGCATTAAATAATAATTCGAAAAGCTGATTTGCTTTATTAAAGCGTACTTGAGGCCTCGCACTGCTTAAGCGCTCTATTCTAACACTAAGGTCAGTAAAACCCATCTGGGTTGTATGGTTAAGCCTCACGGGTCATTAGTACAAGTTAGCTCAACGCCTCACAACGCTTACACACCTTGCCT
>NZ_JBSQBN010000259.1:0-663 GCF_053850585.1 Shewanella sp. A22 | reverse complement strand
CATTGAGGTTGCGATAAAAACCGCACCCATGCCAGCCACCCCTATCCCGAAAAGCATGGCCACACCGAGTCTGCTCAGTCATATCATCACCTGTAAATATCAGTTTGGCTTACCCTTATATCGCCAAAAAACCCTGTTTGCGGATATTGGTATCGAGCTTAATCGTAAGACCATGTCAAGTTGGATGATACGCTGTGCCGACTTGCTTGAGCCTTTGTATCAACGACTGAAAGTCAGTTTACTGGAGCAAGACATTATCCATGCGGATGAAACCCCGCTTAAGGTATTGAAAGCGGATAAACTGACAAGCTACATGTGGTTGTACTGCTGTGGTGATGATGCGCCTAAGGGCAACACTAACATCGTGCTCTATGACTATCATAACAGCCGAGCTGGCCAGTGTGCCGTGGATTTTCTAGCGGGATTTCCTGGGTATCTGCAAGTAGACGGTTATCAAGCCTACGCGCAAACTGATGCGACGTTGGTCGCTTGTTTGGCGCATATTCGTCGTAAATTTATCGAGGCCAAAGGCAATAACAAGAAAGCAGGCAAAGCTGATGTGGCATTGAACCTTATCGGCAAACTTTACGGCATAGAGCAACAAATCAAAGGTAAATCTGCTGAAGATAAATATGCGATACGCCAGCAGAAATCTAAAATTAT
>NZ_JBSQBN010000034.1:0-36117 GCF_053850585.1 Shewanella sp. A22 | reverse complement strand
TGATCTTTCAGCGGGAGTTCAAAGTGCTGTAGGCAAGGCAGATGATTGAAGCGAATAGTGATCCTCGGTAACAAGCTCCTGCGTTACTCTACCTCCAGCATCTGACCGCCATGGATGGTGGGAATGTCTTATTTTTTATGAAAAAAAATAGACCATGCAGTCGTATTTTGAAAGCATCTAACGAGGCATAAAGGACTTTTAAACCCTCCAGAATGGCGTCTCTCAGGTATTCCACTTCTGTGTTACATCGATTTAAAAGGGAACAACCATTTCTACATCAATGTGCCTTGCATTGAAAAACCTGAGAGACTCTGAACTGACCAGATATTTAATGAGATTGGTATAAATACTCTACAGTGGAAAACGAACAGATAATAAAAAAGGCGCTCTAGGCGCCTTTAAAAAATCACAGTTTTGACTAAATTTCCATGATCCCGTCCATTTCAACCAATGATCCTTTTGGTAACTCTTTGACGCCAATGGCGGCGCGAGCAGGATACGGTTGTTGGAAATAACGGCTCATTATTTCATTTACTGTGGCGAAATAAGACAGATCGGTCAGGAAGATATTTAATTTTACAATATCGCTCATTTTTCCTCCTGCAGCGTCACATACAGCAGTTAAATTTTCGAACACTTGGACGACTTGCTCAGCAAAGTCATCGCTTACCATGGTCATGGTTTTTGGATCTAAAGGGATCTGACCTGAAAGGTAAACGGTATTGCCAACTTTAACCGCTTGTGAATAAGTCCCAATTGCTTGTGGGGCTCTGTCGGTTGCGATGATAATTTTTTCAGCCATGTTGTGCTCTCTTTATTGTTATCAGTAATTAACGGTTACGAGAAGTACGTAAGACTTCAGGTAATACGCGGATCCGACGCATAACGTTTGCAAGATGGACGCGATCTTTAACTGAAATGCGTAAATTAATCAAATACACACGGCCATCACGCTCTTCGGTGCTGAGGTTATGAATATTTGAGCCCGCAGAGGCGATAATTGAGGTGATTTTGGCAAGCGCACCTTGATGGTTAACAATTTCAACGCGAAGGTTAGCTTGGTATTCTGCGCCTTCAACATTATCCCAGTGCACCGATATGTACTTGTCTGGTTCACCTTGATAACCACGAATATTGGCACAACTTTCCATATGCACGACTAAGCCTTTTCCTGGGCTTACATGGGCGATGACTGCATCACCAGGAATTGGGCGACAGCAATTGGCGTAAGTGACCAACATACCTTCGGCACCCCGAATGGGCATTTGTGGTTTTTCTTTATTGCTATCTTGCGAATCAAACTGCTCACCTACCAAGCGCTGGGCAATCACAATGCTCATGGCATTGCCCAAGCCAATATCTGCTAGCAGCGAGTCTAAAGATGTGTGTTTGGTTTCTTTGATCACTTTCTCAAGTAATTCGGCAGGAATGGTTTCAAGCTTTGTATCGCCTAAGGCATGGTTTAATAAACGCTTACCTAATGCGATAGCGTTATCGCCTTTAAGACTCTTTAATACCTGACGAATTTTACCACGAGCTTTACCCGTTACGACAAAGTTGAGCCATGCAGCATTAGGACGAGCACCTTTAGCGGTAATAATTTCAACTGTTTGCCCCGAGATTAGCGGTTGGCTCAGCGGATATGCTTGACGGTTAACTTTAGCGCCGACACAGGTATTACCTACATCGGTATGCACTTCGTAAGCAAAGTCGATGGCGGTGGCATTAACGGGTAATTCTAAAATGCGCCCTTCTGGGGTAAACACATAAATTTCTTCAGGGAATAGCTCTGTTTTAACGTTTTCAACAAATTCAAATGAGCTGCTTGCGCTCTGTTGTAACTCAAGCAAGCTTTGCATCCATTTATGAGCACGAACTTGGGTCGTATTTTGTTGAGCCGCTTCGGTGTTATTCTTGTACATCCAATGTGCAGCGACACCTTTGTCAGCCATTTGATCCATTTCTTCGGTGCGAATTTGCACTTCAACAGGAACGGCATGAGGGCCAAATAATGAAGTATGTAGCGACTGATATCCGTTAGCTTTTGGTATGGCGATGTAATCTTTAAAGCGTCCAGGGCGAGGTTTATATAAACCATGCATAGCCCCTAAAACGCGATAACACGTATCAATAGAGTCAACAATTACGCGAAATGCGTATATATCCATAACCTCTTGGAATTGCAGCTCTTTGCTACGCATTTTACGATAAATTGAATACAGGTTTTTCTCTCTACCTTTTACTGTGGCTGGAACTCCAGCTTCTTCAAGGCGGGATTCAATGGCAACCTCGATACTTTTTATTAGTTCTTTACGATTCCCGCGAGCGGCTTTGACAACCTCACGGATCACTCTATGTCGCATCGGGTAATAGGCTTGAAAACCTAAGTCTTCAAGCTCGATTTTGATATTATGAATACCTAATCGGTTGGCAATTGGGGCGTAAATTTCTAAGGTTTCGCGCGCAATACGTCGACGTTTATCAGGCCGAAGAGCACCTAATGTCCGCATGTTATGGGTTCGGTCTGCCAATTTAATGAGAATAACTCGAATATCTTGAGTCATCGCCATCATCATTTTGCGGAAGTTTTCCGCTTGGGCTTCTTTTTTGTCGCGAAACTTAATTTTGTCTAGCTTTGATACACCTTCTACGAGTTCTGCCACTGTAATTCCAAACAACTCAGTGAGTTCTTCTTTGGTGACAGGGGTATCTTCGATGGTGTCATGAAGCAAGGCAGCCATAAGCGACTCGTGGTCGAGGCGCATGTCTGCCAAGATGCGGCTAACCGCAACTGGATGGGTAATGTAAGGCTCGCCACTTGTGCGCATTTGCCCTTCGTGGGCATCACGCGCAACCAAATAGGCCTGCTTGAGTAATTCTACTTGATCCGGCTCTAAATAGCTGGATGCTGACTCTTTTAGACCTTCAAACAGATACAAGTGGCGCTACTCCTTATAAAACGTGGCCTTCTGCAATGGCTGCGACAGCGGCAATTTCAGCTGCTTCACGTTCACGGACAGTTTGGCGCTCATCAGCATCTAAAGTATTTGAGGTGACTAAACCTAATTCGATTTCACGTAATGCGATAACCGTTGGCTTATCATTCATCTCATCAACCATAGGGTCTTTACCTTGAACGGCAATTTGGCGTGCACGACGCGCTGCAACCAGGATCATATCAAAACGGTTGCCGATTTTATTTACGGCGTCTTCTACAGTTACGCGAGCCATGTGTTGAAACTCCAGTGTTATCTAAGGGAAAAAATGACGCAAAATTGTACACTATGACAATTAATCTGCCAAGAGATCAACAAGCATATCATTGTGAGCATGCTGCTGACTAGCACAGGTTAATCGTTGGCTACGAATAATTGCCGTTAAATCGGCTAATGCGCTATCAAAATCTTCATTTACAATCACGAATTCATACTGAGTGTAATGTGACATTTCAGAAACGGCTTGTGCCATACGTGAAGCAATTACGTCTTGGCTGTCTTGACCTCGGCCTGTCAATCGGCGCTCAAGCTCGGCTTTTGAAGGCGGTAAAATAAATACCCCAATAGTGTCGGGCATTAATTTTTTAACTTGTTCGCCGCCTTGCCAATCAATGTCAAGAAACACATCGATACCTTTTTCTAAGGTGTGTTCAATGACACTTTTGGAGGTGCCATAAAAATTACCAAAGACTTCAGCCCACTCAATAAACGCATTTTGTGCAATTAATGCTTTAAATTGCTCAACGGTAACAAAATGGTAATGTTGTCCATCGACTTCGCCGGGGCGAGGTTTACGGGTTGTATGCGACACAGAAACCTGTTTATCGCTGGGTTTATCTTTTAACAGTGCAGAGATAAGTGATGATTTACCTGCGCCACTAGGGGCTGACACAATAAAAAGATTTCCACGAGTGCTCATAAATAGGGTTTCTCATCCGATTATTCATTAAGAAAGCTTAATATTATACTCGTTAACAGTAGGGTTATGCTAGCGCAATCATAGAGATTGGTGATGTGTGTTACGTGTCGTAAATGGATAATAATCTGGTTCGAATGTGCCACATAGTAGAGAGAATAAAAATGTCATCCAAAACCTAGGTTGGATCTGGCTTTATAGGATAATTTCTGTAGGCTTTGCGCTATTAATAATGCTTGTTAGTTTTGGTTACGAAAACCATGTAATACCAGCGAAGCGGTATCGACAAATTCTGATATTTAGCGAGCTGTTTTGTAAATAAATAGGAATGATTGATGTTTGTGAAAACCCTGTTGTGCCGAGACGGTCGTGACTCTGGCTTAAGGTTAATGGCAATAATATTAGCTGCATTTTTACTGCTAACTATTGCTGCTATTGTGTTTCCTGCGAGTTTATTAAATTTGTTTATAACCTTAATGGTCATGCCTATTGTGGGCTTGTCAGCTATACGACGCTTAAATGATGCTAATAAATCAATTGTGGCAGCGATAGCGTGCGTTGTACCTGTATTGCTTTTTGGTATTTCAACTTACTTTATAGCGCCTTTAGGTGTGCTTGCTGGCATTTTCTTATTTGGTCTAGCGTGTGGTGGTTATTTTGCTTTTTTACCGACAAAAAATTCAATTAACTATGTGCAAGGCTATAACGGACCCAATATGGTGCAGGTCTCGCATTCTGGTTCTGTCCACAATCGTCAAGAACCTGTGATAAAAGGCCTTGTTACGCCGACTTATGCAGAGTCTGAAAACGAGGATGTGTTTATTGCCTCCCATTCTGTTGATGTCGATAAGCATCCATTACATCAATCGAATAAGCACATAGATCAAATTGATAACACTGAGCCTGCGGCATCAACTCGTTATCAACCCCTGTATGTCGATCAGGATGCACTACAATCAGGGTCGATTACTGAGCTTGCTAAATCTTGGCTTAATGTGGCTAAGTTGCATCATGTAAAGCTGATTTTTTTAGGTAAAATAATCGTGGCGTTATGCGTTGTCAGTGTGGTGGTGTATTTGATTTTTACCTTAATCAATGTTTTTTCTAGTGATGATGTAGAGCAAAATAAGCCAACTGCAATCGTGGATACCGAGCAGAAAGTTAATGTACGACAGATGGTTAAGTTACCAGATGGTTTTTGGTTAGCCCTAGAAGATAATATTCTTATTGTGAGATGGTTAGGCGATCGAGGTGATGCACAGCAATTGTGGAGTTTAGCGACCGCAAAAGGCGATAAAACCTGTAGCAACCTGGAGTTTAATGATGGGAGTCGCTACCGACCCATCGCAGTGGACTTATTGCAGGATGGCGCTACTGAAGCTCGATTCACGCCATTGGATATGCATGCCATAGTGAATAATGTCGCTCTTAGAGGCAGCTTTAAGTTGTGTGGTTATGATTTTAGTTTAAAAGGTAGTCAAGCGACCTTAATGCAAAACCCCAAATTTGAAACCATATTGAGTCAGTAATTAATACAAGAATAATGAGTAGGTTTTAGATAAATATAATGTCGGAGTTGTTTGATTGATTAATTTTATTCGCAAAAATATATTGCCTCAGTTTGGTTTTAGCGGCCTGCATAGTTCGCTTGATGCATTAGGCAATGGGCATATCAATGATACTTTTTTAGTGAATGAAAAATCGAAATCGATGGTTCTGCAACGTATTAATACTCAAATATTTACTGAGCCGAAACTCATCATTCAAAATGCTGCAATTATTAGTCAGCATTTACTCACTAAATGCCAACAACAATATCCATTACAGGTCGTTTGTCCTATCGCCACTATGTCTGGGGCGTTGTATTTGGATTGTGCAGAGCAAGGGTTTTGGCGAGCAATAGATTATTTACCCTTTAGCGATACGGTGGAAGTTGTTAATACAGCAGATCAAGCGGTATTGGCGGCTAAGGCTTTTGGGCACTTCGCCGCCGCATTGAGCGATTTACCACCCAGTCATATTGTTGATGTTATCCCTAATTTCTTGAACTTACCTCAGCGTATTACTCAGTTGTTAGATGCACAGGTAAATGATACCCAAGGCCGATTGACCCATTGTAGAAAATGGGTGGATTTGTGTTTAACACAAACAGAGCTATTGGCGACACTGGTAAAATATGAAGCCGATTTACCTGTTCGAATATGTCATAATGATACTAAAATCAATAATATGCTTTTTGATAAACGAAATGGTTCCAGCTTAGCGATTATAGATTTAGATACCTGTATGAATGGCTATTTGATGTATGACTTTGGCGACATGGTGCGTGCTTTTTGTTCTCCAGAGCCTGAAGATTCGATCAATTTAGCCAATGTGTATGCACGGCCTGAGATTATTGAAGCTGCTGTTAGTGGCTATATTGAACCCCTTAAAGACATTATTACCCCCCTCGAAAAACACAGTTTGTGGTTAGGTATTAAAGTGATGTCATTAATGTTGGGTACACGTTTTTTAACTGATTATTTAAATGGCGATGTTTATTTTGGAGTGAACTATCAAAACCATAATCTTGATCGTGGTATTAACCAATTAACGATTTATCAAAGTCTGCTAAAACAAGAAAAACAGCTACTCCCATTATTTATTTGAAAAAAATAAGGACTGAGTTCATGCCAAATATGCTCAATAAATATCAATGGATTTTATTTGATGCGGATGAAACATTATTTCATTTCGATGCTTTTGCGGGGTTAAAGTTAATGTTTTCGCGTTTCGATGTTGATTTTAACATCGATGACTTTACTGTTTATCAGCAAGTGAATAAACCATTATGGGTCGATTACCAGAAAGGTTTAATCAGTGCTACGCATTTACAACATACTCGCTTTACCCACTGGGCCAATAAACTGTCTGTTACGCCGCAACATTTAAACAGCTTATTTCTGACGGCCATGGCCGATATCTGTGAGCCGTTACCTGGGGCTAGAACATTAATTAACTCATTAAGCGGTAAGGTAAACCTTGGTATTATTACTAATGGTTTTACTGAGTTACAAAGTGTGCGTTTGAGCCGTACAGGTTTTCAAGATGCCTTTGACCCAGTGGTGATTTCTGAGCAATTAGGTAAAGCTAAACCCGATGTTGCTATTTTTGACCATGCTTTTAGCTTAATGGGAATGCCCGAAAAGCAACATGTACTGATGGTGGGGGATACCCTTCATTCTGATATTTTGGGGGGGATAAATGCTGGCGTTGACACTTGTTGGCTAAATCACCACGGCGAACCCGTGACTGATGATATTTTGCCCAGTTATCAAGTGCGTAATTTAACGGAGTTGCATCAATTATTGATGCCAGAATAACGTTTATTTTTCAAATTATTTCACCAGTAGAAAGCCATTCAAGTGAACGGCTTTCTAGCTTGTGAAATCGTATCGCTTTTACTGAAATAGGTCTTCAGCAGCGTTATCGATAAAGATGTCACCACTTTGCTGGGTTTCGGTGACATATTCTTTCGGTTCTGTGCCTTCAATAAAATATTCAAACTCGGTGGTGTAGTCGGTTTTTCGGGTTAACTTACCTGTCGCTAAATCAATTCGAGCAGAGACAATACCTTTAGGTGGTATTACCGATGCCTCGGCTGTTCCTGCAAGCGCTTTATTCATAAAGTCATTCCATCCCGGTCCTGCGGTTTTTGCGCCTGCTTCTGCACCAGATATTTGATCCGGTTCGCCATTAGCCATCCAACTCGAGCGACCAAGTTGACGACCGTGATCATCGAAACCAACCCAGAATGTAGCCGTTAACGTAGGGTTAAAACCACTGAACCAAGTATCACGAGACTCGTTTGTGGTACCTGTCTTACCGGCAATATCATGACGCTTAATGAGTTTAGCTGCCCGCCATGCAGTGCCGTTCCATCCAGTACCATGGCTCCAATCTCCTCCGCCCCAAATAACACTCTTTAGCGCTTCAGTAATCAAAAATGCCGTTTGTTCAGAAATAACTTGTTTGGCAAAATGTGCTTTAGGGTTACTGCAAATGTTCTGTTCAACGGAAATTGCAACATCTGCAGCATCTACAGTTGCTGTTGATGACGTGACATTTTGTGGTGATATATCGGAGGCCATATCAGCAAATGGATCTGTCACGGTTATAGGATTTTCAATTGTTAAATCAGGTTTATTACAGGCAATGGCAGGAATGGTCTGCTCAATAATGTTGTCGTATGAGTCGGTAACACGATCAATAAAATAAGGTTCAACCAGAAATCCACCATTGGCAAAAGTGTTAAATGCCGTGGCAACTTGTAGCGGCGTCACTGAAGGTGAGCCAAGTGCTAATGATTCATTTCGAGGTAAATCACTTGGGTCAAAACCAAACTGTTGTAATTTTTTGATGGTGTCATCCAAACCGGTATGACGCATTGCCCTGACTGACATGACGTTAATAGATTGAGCTAACCCAACTCGTAAACGTGTTGGCCCACCATAGATATCAGGCGAGTTTTTAGGGCGCCATGCCGTACCTTGGCGGGTATCTGGCTTATTAATGGGGGCGTTATTAATCAGTGTTGCCAATGTGTAGCCCTTTTCTAATGCTGCTGCATATATAAAAGGCTTAATATTGGAACCTAATTGGCGTTTAGCTTGGATCACTCGATTAAATTGACTTTGACTAAAACTAAATCCTCCGACTAATGTTTTAATCGCACCATCATGCGGTTCAAGTGAAACGGTTGCGCTAGATACTTGTGGAATTTGTGATAATTGCCAATGTTTACCATTATGGCGGATCCACACTTGTTGGCCCGCTGTGAGTATTTCAGCGGCTTGTTTAGGAGGTAAGCTTTGACGTTTATCGCTAATAAATCTCCGTGCCCATTTTAACCCTTGCCACTCGAGAGTTATCAGTTTGCCCTTTTCATCGATGACTTGTGCTTGTTGATCTTTTACGCTTATCACTGCTGCGGGGATAATGCCTTGAATAGAAGGTGTGCGTTTTAAAACAGCTGTAATATCTTCATTACTTATCGGTGTATCAGTCCATAACTCAGCCACTGCACCACGATAACCGTGGCGTTGATCATAAGCAAAAACGTTATCTCTTAATGACTCCTGCGCCATCAACTGTAAGTCCGATGATATCGTCGTATAGACGTTGTAACCGTTGGTATAGGCTGCTTCTTCACCGTATTTCTGGATCATATAATCCCGTGCCATTTCTGATATATATGGCGCATATAAATCGATTTCAGCACCATGATATTTCGCGGTAGAGGGACTATTAATTGCAACTTGATACTCTGCTTGAGTAATATTACGTTTTTCAAGCATACGGCTCAGCACCCAGTTGCGGCGAGATATCGCGCGTTCTGGATTTCTAATTGGATTGGCAGCAGACGGTGCTTGTGGTAAGCCGGCAATCATTGCCATTTCAGGTAATGTAAGTTGGCTTAATTCTTTACCATAATAAACTTGAGAAGCGGCCCCGACACCGTAGGCGCGATTACCTAAAAACGAACGATTTAAATAAAGCGTTAAAATTTCTTTTTTGGTGAGTGCTTTTTCAATTTTAAGAGCAAGAAAGATTTCCTTAATCTTACGGATGTAAGTTTTCTCATTTGATAAGAAAAATCCTCGTGCAACCTGCTGAGTGATAGTACTTGCACCTTGACTCTTTTTCCCCGTGGTTACCAAAATAATTGCCGCACGGATGATTCCGATTGGATCGATACCGTTATGTTCAAAAAAACGTGCATCTTCTGTATCCAGCACCGCATTAATTAACTGAACGGGAACGTCTTCATATTCAACGGGTATACGACGTTTCTCACCAAATTGAGAAATAAGTTTGCCATCACGGCTATAAATACGCAGAGGAGTTTGTAATTGGACTGTTTTTAGTGAATTAACATCAGGTAAGTCTGGCAGCACATAAAAGTAAGCAGCGGCTATAGCGCCAATGCCAAGTAGTGATAGGCTAAAAAATGCGATCACGAAACGTTTAAACCACTTCACTCGTCAATTCCAGTAAAATTAAAAATAGTGTCGCTAGTATATAAGCGGGAGAGTTTTTGGTGAAGTAAAACATGAAATAACTAAATTGTATTTGTAAAATGCTGAAACATTTTATCCAAATACTTATAACGAGTTGATTATGTGCTAATCTCTTAGAAAATAAAAATAGATATGTGATGACGAACTATGCTTTCAAAGTTATGGAAGCGTCAAGCACCTCAAATGGTCGGGATTGATATTGGATCCCATGAAATAAAAGCCATATTGTTGAGCAAGACTGCGGATGGATACAAAATTCAGAATCATGCTGCAGTGCCTGTTAGAAAGGGCGCTGTGGTCGATCATGATATTCGTGATTCTGAAGCCGTAATTGAATCTTTAAGACAGATTAAACGAGGGCTATCTAAGTCGGTTAAATTTGCGTCAGTTGCGGTTTCTGGTTCCGCTGTAATGACCAAGGTTATTTATATGGATACTTCATTAAATGAAGAGGAAATGGAAGCGCAAATTGAAATTGAAGCAGACAATCTTATTCCTTATTCACTCGATGAAGTCAGTATTGATTTTGAAAGACTAAAACCGAATATTACAGACCCCACAAAAGTCGATGTGCTACTTAGTGCGTGTCGAACCGAGAATATTGATTCCCGTGTAGACGCTTTAGATGCCATAGAGCTTGATGTCAAAGTTGTTGATGTAGAAGCTTATGCTCTCGGGCGTTCAGCTGAATTAATTTACGGTCAATTACCCGATGATGCCACTCAAAAATCAATTGCAATGGTCGATATTGGCGCCAACATGACCACTTTCTCTGTTGTTGAGCACGGTGAGACGACATTTATACGTGAACAAGCTTTCGGTGGCGAGTTATTTACCCAATCAATTTTATCCTTTTATGGTATGCCTCATGATGAGGCTGAACGCGCAAAAATTACAGGCCAACTTCCGCGAAATTATATGTTTGAAGTGTTATCACCGTTTCAGATGCAATTGCTGCAACAAATTAAGCGGACACTACAAATATACTGCACAGCCAGCGGGCGAGAAAAAGTCGATTATATTGTGTTGTGTGGTGGTACCGCTAAGTTAGAAGGAATGGTTGAGCTGCTTAGTAACGAATTAAATACGCACACTATTATTGCCGACCCTTTTCAGGGTTGTTTGAATGCAGATGATGTGATGAAAAGTCAGCTACAGCCTAATATCAGTAAATATATGGTGGCATGTGGTCTTGCGCTAAGGAGTTATGCTCAATGGCGAACATAAATTTATTACCTTGGCGTGAAGAAGCAAGAGAAAAGCAAAAGCGCGATTATATCGGCATTTTAGCGTTAGTTTTTTTAGTAACATCATTAGCGATATATTTATTCTTAGGTTTTTTAGAAGTTGTGATAGATGACCAACGTCAACGCAATGAATACCTTGTTTCAGAAATCCGCTTACTTGATATCCAAATTACAGAAATCAAGAAAGTGACTGAACGTAAAAAAGATATTGAGCGTCGAACTGAAATTATTCTTAATTTACAGCAGTCGCGTAATTTGCCGACTCATGTTTTAGATGAACTCGTTCGAGTCGTACCTCCTGGTATTTATCTCTCAAGTATAGAGAAAAAGGGGAGTGTGTTATTGATTGATGGGCGAAGCGAATCAAATAACAACGTCGCCAATATGATGAGAAAAGTGAAAGCATCGTCTTATCTTAATGACCCGAGCATGCAATCTATTGTGACGCAAAATGAAGAGTTAAGACAATTACAGCGTTTTAAATTACGTGTCACAATACGTGATGATTCATATCTTATGGATGTTGATGCGACCCAAGGAGCGAGAAAATGAATCTCGACCTAGATCAATTTAACGATATTGATTTTGATAATATTGGTGGTTGGCCCAAGTTAGTTAAAGTTGTGTTTGCTGCTTTTCTATCTTTGTGTGTTATTGGCGCCAGTTATTACCTGTTTATTTCAGATGCAGTGGCAAAGATGGAATCTGAACAGCAGAAAGAAATTCAATTGCGGGACGATTTTGAGACTAAATACCGTTTAGCGTCTAACCTTAAGCTATATCGTGAACAACTTGGTGTGATGGAAGTGCAATTTGCTGAGTTACTTAAAATGCTGCCGTCTGAAAATGAAATGCCTGGTTTGTTAGACGATCTTACTTTTGTGGCGACAGATGCGGGACTGAGAATTAACAGTTTAGATTGGGATAATGAAATTGAGCGTGATTTTTATATTGAATTTCCAATAAAGATGTCCGTTGTAGGTAATTATCATCAAATGGGGAATATGGTTAGTGGCGTAGCAAAATTACCCCGTATTGTCAGTTTGCATGACTTTGTTATTAAGCAAAATGATGCCGGTGGGTTATCGATGGATATTCTCGCTAAAACCTATCGTTTTAAGGAAGGGGCTGAATTAACAGACCAAAACAATAAGGGGAAAAAATAATGAAATTTTTGCCTTTATTGCTATTGATGATGTTTTTATTGAGTGGTTGTATTGGTGAACGTGGCGATTTGGAACTATTTGTTACCACGACAAAGGCGCAACATGTTGCCCGTATTCCGCCATTAAAACAAACTCCAAAATTTGAACATTTTGCTTATCAAGCAGAACTCATGCGCAGCCCGTTTGTTCCTCCATCAAGAGAATTGACAGAGGAAGTGATTGATACTTCGAAAGATTGTTTACAACCAGATTTGAAGCGGCGTAAAGGCCGTTTAGAAACTTATGCATTAGATAATTTACGGATGCGTGGGACACTGAGTGACGGTGATACCATTTGGGCTTTAGTCGAATCGAGTGATGCCAATGTTTATCGCATGGGTGTGGGAGAGTATTTAGGGCTTTATCATGGCCGAATTGCTAAAGTAACACCGCAATTTATCGAAATTATAGAATTAATCCCCGATGGTTCTGGTTGTTGGTCTGAAAGATCCAGCAATTTAGAATTATCAGGAAAATAACGTGCGAAGGATGAGGGAATAATGGAATCTTCTGCCGCGATGAAAAAAGCAATAACAGGGTTACTATTTAGTAGAGCATTTTTAGGTGCCGTATTATTTATTGGTTTAGCACCTAGTGCGATAGCTGCAAATCGCCTTATGGACGTTAAATACCATTCAATGGTTGATCATCAATTAGAATTAGAATTAATTTTTGAATCATCAATCACTTCCCCATCGGTTAATTTATCAGCAGATCCAGCAGAGATTATTTTGAGTTTCTCTGACACGATATCTAACTTAAATAAAGACAATATTCCGGTCAATGTTGTAGGCGTGCAAAAGTTAACTACACAACAACAAGGTGGCGATTTAGATATTGTCGTTGCCATGAACAAAGTAAAACCTTACCAGGGTAAAATTGTTGATAATAGCTACCGATTAACTATAAATGATTCTGTCGCAGGACCTGTACAAGCAAATAATCCATTTGTGAATAGTATTAGCAGTATTGATTTTCGCCGCAATAAAACCGGTGGAGGCGAAATATTATTTAATCTTAGCAATCGCTCTGTTGCCGCCAATGTTGAACAAGTCGGTTCAAAACTGGAAATAAAACTGTATAACACAGATATTGGCAATGATTTACTTTACGTTATGGACGTACAAGACTTTGCCACACCAGTGAATAGTTTTGAAACCTTTAAAGATGATTTAACTGCGCGTATTTTGGTTGATATTGATGGTAATTATGATTACAACTATCGCCAAGACGGTAATATATTTAAAGTCAGTGTTGATAAAGTGGAAAGAGTGTCTGTAACAAAAGATGCTAAGAAATATAATGGCCGCTCATTATCATTAAATTTCCAAAAAATTTCAGTACGTACCGTATTGCAAATTATTGCAGATTATAACAACTTTAACCTTGTTACGAGTGATACCGTAGAAGGTGAAATCACCTTACGTTTAGATGATGTACCTTGGGACCAAGCGCTAGATCTTATTTTGCAAACCAAAGGTCTCGATAAGCGTATTGAGGGCAATATCTTAATGGTGGCGCCCAGTGAAGAGCTGGCTATTCGTGAAAGTAATGATCTTAAAAATCGTCAAGAAGTAAAAGAATTAGCTCCGCTATATTCTGAATACTTACAAATCAACTATGCTAAGGCCGTGGATATTGCAGAGTTACTTAAAACGACCGATTCAACGTTATTATCATCGCGCGGCAGCGTTGCAGTGGACGAGCGTACAAATACTTTATTAGTAAAAGACACCGCTGAGATTTTAGGTAATGTACACCGTTTAATTGAAGTGCTTGATATTCCAATTAAACAAGTACTCATTGAAGCTCGAATGGTGACCGTTAAAGACGATGTCAGTGAAGATTTAGGGGTTCGTTGGGGGATAACCGATCAGCAAGGGTCTAAGGGCACATCGGGCACTATTGATGGCGCAACCAGCATTGCTAATGGTGTTATTCCAAGCATTGACGACCGCCTCAACGTTAATTTACCTGCCGCAGCGAGTTCGGCTACCAGCATCGCTTTTCATGTCGCCAAACTAGCCGATGGCACTATTCTTGACTTAGAGTTAAGTGCACTTGAACAAGAAAATAAAGGCGAAATTATCGCAAGTCCACGTATTACCACATCTAATCAAAAGTCGGCATATATTGAGCAAGGGGTGGAAATTCCATACGTTGAGTCGGCATCAAGTGGTGCAACAACCGTGACATTTAAAAAAGCGGTATTATCGTTACGTGTCACGCCGCAAATCACCCCAGATGACCGTGTTATCCTTGATCTTGAAATTACTCAAGACTCTCAAGGAACAACCGTCGCTACAGCAACAGGTGAAGCCGTTGCAATTGATACTCAACGTATCGGGACGCAAGTGCTGGTTGATAATGGTGAGACAATTGTTCTTGGTGGTATTTACCAGCAAAATTTAATCAGTCGTGTAAGTAAGGTGCCAATATTGGGTGATATCCCCTTAGTTGGCTTCTTATTTAGAAACTCGACCGATACAAATGAGCGCCAAGAACTGTTAATTTTCGTTACGCCTAAGATTGTGACAGAAAAGTTATAATAAAAAGCGTTGCGATAACATTCAAATAAACCAGCTATTTTTTAGCTGGTTTATTATTTTATAATATTGTTATATATCACTTAATTTATATTTTGCAGCTGTATTTCAATAGTTTAATCAAGGGGTTTTTACTTTGAAAAAATCATGAATAATAATAAAATCATTATAAATAGCTGTGATGGCTTGCAAGCGATAGCCCTTAACTGAGATAATCCTCCGTCAAGTCTCATTAGAGCAAGGTTAAATTATAGGTCGGCTTGAGTTTAAGTCGATAAGGCATTCTTCCATATAAGATTCAGACGTATACGAAATGGCTGAAAAACGTAATATTTTTCTGGTAGGCCCTATGGGCGCAGGTAAAAGCACAATTGGTCGCCATCTGGCACAAATGCTGCATTTAGATTTCCACGATTCAGATCACGAGATTGAACAACGTACCGGAGCAGATATTGCCTGGGTGTTCGATGTTGAAGGTGAAGAAGGCTTCCGTCGTCGTGAAGCTCAAGTCATCGCTGATCTTTCAGAAAGGCAAGGTATCGTTCTCGCAACAGGTGGTGGTTCTGTTCAGAGTAAAGATATCCGTAACTATCTTTCTGCTCGAGGTATAGTGGTTTACTTAGAAACAACAATCGACAAGCAAGTTGCGCGTACTCAGCGTGATAAGCGTCGCCCGTTGTTACAAGTAGATGATCCACGTGAAGTGCTCGAAAGCTTAGCGGAGGTCCGTAATCCTTTATATGAGGAAATTGCGGATGTTATCGTTAAGACAGATGAGCAAAGCGCGAAAATCGTCGCAAACCAAATTATCGAGCAACTAGGCTTTTAGGTAACAACATGCAACAAATTCAGGTTCAATTAGGTGATAGAAGTTACCCCATTTATATTGGCCAGGATTTGATGAATGATAGTGAGTTATTGACTCGCTACCTAACAAACAAAAAAGCCTTAATTGTTTCAAATGACACCATTGCTCCGTTGTATCTTACAAAGATACAACAAGCGATGAGCGTTTGCGCGCGCATTGAAACGGTTATTTTGCCGGATGGCGAAAAATTTAAAGATTTACAACATCTAGATCGTATTTTTACTGGGTTACTTGAGCATAATTTTGCTCGAGACTCAGTCTTAGTCGCACTAGGTGGTGGTGTTGTTGGTGATATGACCGGTTTTGCTGCTGCGTGTTATCAGCGTGGAATTGATTTTATTCAAATACCAACGACATTGTTGTCCCAAGTTGATTCTTCTGTAGGGGGGAAAACGGCAGTCAATCATCCACTTGGGAAAAATATGATAGGCGCATTTTATCAACCTAAATCAGTAATTATTGATACGCTTTGCTTGAAGACATTACCTGCAAATGAGTTTGCCGCAGGTATGGCTGAAGTCATTAAGTACGGTATAATTTGGGATGCTGATTTTTTTCAATGGCTTGAAGAAAACGTTGAGGCATTGAAGTCGCTTCAAACCGACGCGTTAACCTATGCGATTGCAAAATGTTGCCAAATTAAAGCTGATGTTGTTGAGCAAGATGAAACTGAACAAGGTGTAAGAGCATTATTAAACCTTGGGCATACCTTCGGGCACGCGATTGAAGCGGAAATGGGCTACGGTGTTTGGTTGCATGGTGAAGCCGTTGCTGCAGGGACGGTGCTTGCTGCGCAAACAGCATACAAGCTTAATTTGTTAGATGAGCAAAGTGTCGAACGTATATGTCAGCTGATGCTCGCGTTTGATTTGCCGATAACGGCTCCTGAGTCGATGGGCTTTGAGCAGTTTATCAAGCATATGCGCCGCGATAAAAAAGTATTAGGGGGCAAAATCCGCTTAGTATTACCGACTAGCATAGGGCAAGCTGATGTCTTTAGTGAGGTAAGTGAAGACTTACTGCAACAGGTCATTAACTGCGAATAACGTTATTACTATGCTACATATCAATTATAGTGTGGTGAATCATTGACGACTCCAGGACTATTGTTACTTCCTACCCAAGAAGCGCTGGTTCAGCGTTTACAGCATATTGCTAGTTATAGTGAACAGCTGTTGGTTATTTGTGGTGGCGATGGTTCGGGTAAGTCAACACTCACTGCGGCATTAGCAAGTGAGTTAGATGACTATAATTCAGCGTTAATTATTTGTCCTCAACATGTAGACAGTGCTGAAATCCGCCGCAAAATTTTAGTTCAGTTAATCTCAGCTCCCATTTTTGATGACGAACGCCCTTTAATGGATACCGTTCTCAGAGTCCAATCGAGTTTAAAAAAGCCGTTGCATATCATTATTGATGACGCACATTTGTTGCCAAAAGATATTTGGGCTGAATGCATTCTATTGAGTCAAATATACTGTGCTGGAAAACCTGTGGCCGTCACTATGACAGTTACTCCCCGTTTTTGGCATACCTTAGTGGCTGATTTAACAGATGATACACGGGCCAAGTTACTGCCTGTTACCATTGAGCCTTTATCTATTCCTGAACGTGATGGTTTGTACCAGAGCTTGCTACTTAGGAGTAAACAAACCCCATTTATTCCACGTGAAATTATCCACAAACAATTAGAGAAACAACAGGGCACACCTGCGGAGGTTGTTAAGCTATTAGCGTTAGCATTAGAAGAGCCGCACTCCGAAAAAAATGCATGGCCTTTGTCTATTAAGTTGTTGGCAATGTCGATTTGCCTATTGGTGTGTATTGCCGTTGGGGTTTTCATTAGCATGCAATTTCCTGTGCCCGTTTCAATATCACCTGCACCAACATTAACGGCAGAACAAGCAGGTGTGCGTGAAAAAGCACAGCAATTTCTCTCTCTTTATGCAGACAATAACTTGAAGGATTACTTTGCTAAACGACAACTAAATTTTATAAAGTCAGACGCCAGTGAACAAGCGAAGGTATTGATTAAAGATCAAATATCACCAGACATTCCTATCGTAGAGCAAACCTCACCAGAAAAGACTAATACTCCAGCCGCAGACAACTACACTGACATTAGCGTCAGTTCGTCATTGGCGGGCTTGTCTGTCCAAGCAAGCCAACCCAAAGCGCAAGTGAACAAAGTAAGTCAACCCAGCGAGCTTATTGAGCGCGATAATACTCCTAACGTGAAAGCGAAAGGATTTACTTTGCAACTAGCAAGCGTTAATGACAAAGCCTCGCTGGTTCCTATTTTAGCTAAACTGGCGCAAGAGTCACAGATTTACATCATGAGTGACAAGCAACGCTATGTATTATTTTTAGGGGATTTTGATAGCGCGACAGCTGCTAATGCAAAAGCTAAAAATCTTCAGAATCAATATGGTTTAGCTGCTCCTTGGGTAAGAAAATGGGCTGATTTAAGTGATTATAAGCAACAAGATTAATCATATTATATCTGTCTAACTATCAGCCAATAATATGAAATATCAACATAATTAATCTGCTTTATCCGATGATAATTTTTGTTAAACAGAGTACAATCATCAGCTTTAATTTTGCTGGCATATTTCTTATTCATGACAAAAAAGCATAGAGCCTTTCTTAAATGGGCGGGCGGTAAATACAAACTCGTCGATGAGCTAGCAAAATACCTTCCAGCGGGAAATCGACTGATTGAGCCTTTCGTTGGGGCGGGTTCGGTATTCCTCAATACGCAATTTGATGATTATTTATTGTGTGATATTAACCAAGACTTAATTAATCTATATCAAATTGTTCAACAAAAGCCTGAAGAATATATTCAAGCGGCAAAGGCGATGTTTGTCGATGAGATGAATGACAAAGATGCTTATTATCGTGTGAGGGCTGAATTCAATCTGTGCCGTGATCCTTTTATTCGGTCAGTCTATTTTTTATACATGAATCGTCATGGGTTTAACGGCTTATGCCGATATAACCGCAAAGGCGGTTTTAACGTACCATTTGGTTCGTATAAAAAGCCGTATTTCCCAGAAGCTGAAATTCGTTATTTTTCATTAAAAGCGCAAAAAGCGACTTTTAAATGTATTAGCTATGAACAAGCTTTTGAGATGGCGAATAACGGTGACGTTATTTATTGTGATCCACCTTATGCGCCGTTATCAACAACCGCCAGTTTTACCACTTATGCCGGTCCTGGTTTTAGCTTAGATGATCAAGCATTACTTGCTCGCCACTCGCGGCTAATTGCCCATGAACGTAACATTCCTGTGTTAATCAGTAATCATGATATTCCGTTAACGCGTGAATTATATCGAGGTGCATCTTTTTCAACTATTTCGGTGCAACGAAATATCAGTCAAAAGGGCAGTTCTCGTAATAAAGTCGATGAAATAATGGCCTTATACGATCATCATTATCGAGAAGAAGAATAGTGTTGTAACAATGGATGTATAATGAGTGAAGATTAACTTAATACTTGATTAACAATCAAAATTAATCCGAATACTAATGCAATAGCAAGAAGGACCCCCATAATAATAAATGGCAATGGGGACTGAGTTTGAAAATCTTTCTGACGATTTTGCTCTGTTTGCACACCAAAGAAGGCTGCAACAGTGCTACTAAATACACGCCAAATAGACATTAGCGAGATATCTGATTTGGGCTGCTAGAGGTAGGCATACCGTTTAATGGTTTCTCTTTATGCCCGTGGATCAGCTCAATTAAATCAATAAAGTGAAATTGGCTTGAGCGGCTATTTCCCGTTACCCAATTACCCCAACTGACATCGTTTGCTTGTTCTGCACAACGGTTAGAAGGGTGACTGCTTGGTAAGTTGGCATTATAGTTATTGGTGCTATTGCACACGCAGGCTTTACTTTCGGCAGAATTACTTTCCGTAACCATTAATACTTGGCTTAATAATAATGCTAAAGCAGACGTTGCGAATACAGCATAAACGGGTGCAGGCAATAACTTGCCTTCACGATTTAACAGTTTGCGTAGTAAGTGCTTAACCATAATGGTCGCCTATCTGTGGTTTATACTCTATTGATGCAACAGACAAATATATCTGCAGTTGGATCACTAAGATAACAACATTTTCGATTATAGCAAAATAGCTTAGTTATTGAACACTTGTTTATGGGTAAATAGTAACAGATCCGACTTCTGCTCTAGTTTTTGATTAAAATGCGCTTATAAATGGCATATTTCCTTTGTGAGACTAGAGGCTTGCTGCAGCAAAGGGTAAAATGTCGTCACTTAGATCTGCCAATAGAGAAGATTATGCGCCCATTTTTAATAGCACCATCAATTTTGTCCGCCGATTTTGCCCGTTTAGGTGACGATGTTAAAGCCGTATTAGATGCGGGTTCGGATGTTGTTCATTTTGATGTGATGGACAATCACTATGTTCCTAATTTAACCATTGGCCCAATGGTATGCACGGCGTTACGTCAATACGGCATCACTGCAGACATTGATGTGCATTTAATGGTAAAACCGGTTGATCGCATTATTCCTGACTTTGCTAAAGCAGGCGCTTCTATTATTACTTTTCATCCAGAAGCTTCCGAACATGTTGATCGCACATTGCAGCTGATTAAAGAGTCGGGCTGTAAAGCTGGCTTAGTGTTTAATCCTGCTACGCCACTGCATTATTTAGATCATGTTATGGACAAGCTTGATGTCATTTTATTGATGTCTGTTAACCCAGGTTTTGGTGGACAATCGTTTATTCCACACACTTTGGAAAAGCTTCGTCAGGTTCGTGCGCTTATTGATGCCAGTGGTTTTGATATTCGCTTAGAAGTTGATGGTGGCGTGAAGGTTGATAATATTGCCGAAATTGCAGCAGCAGGTGCGGATATGTTTGTTGCTGGTTCGGCTATTTTTAATCAACCAGATTATAAAGTTGTTGTTGATCAAATGCGTGCAGAGCTCGCCACAGTATCATAATTTTTATTTGTATAAATGAGACTCAACATGAAGCAATGGTCAAATATTCGCGCAATCGCGTTTGATTTAGATGGCACACTCATTGACAGTGTGCCGGACTTAACTGCAGCCACTAATGCGACCTTAGCACAAAATCAATATCCACCAGTGACAGAAGCGCTAGTGCTAAGTTGGGTGGGTAATGGTGCGCAAGTGTTAATGCAGCGGGCACTCAGTTATGTGTCAGCCATGCCAGAAAACTCCCCAGAGTTGCAGACATTACTTGAGCAAACAATGCCGCAGTTTATGCATCATTATGGTGAGCATTTACAAAAACATAGCCGTTTGTACCCAGGAGTTTTAGCAACATTACAACAGTTAAAGCAAGCGGGTTTTAAACTGGCTATTGTGACCAATAAACCTTACCGTTTTACCGTGTCGTTATTAACCTCTTTTGGTCTCGACGGCCTGTTTTGCGAAGTACTCGGTGGTGATTCATTAGCCAAAATGAAACCCGATCCAATGCCATTACAGCATTTGCTTAAACAATGGCAATTGGATGAAGCACATTTACTGATGATTGGTGATTCAAAGAATGATATTTTAGCAGCCAAAGCCGCGAATGTTATGTCTATTGGCTTGACCTACGGATACAACTACGGCGAAGATATCGGTCTTAGCAATCCCAATGCAGTCTGCGAACACTTTACCGATATAAAGCAGTACTTACTTTCATAAAAATAGCAATTTAAAAGATAATCTGGAGCAATAAAACACATGACTAAACCCATAGTTCTCAGCGGTGCGCAGCCATCAGGCGAATTAACCATAGGTAATTATATGGGCGCGCTTCGTCAATGGGTTGCCATGCAAGATAGCCATGATTGCTTATATTGCGTCGTTGATTTGCACGCTATTACGGTTCGCCAAGACCCTAAACTCTTGCGTGAAGCCTGTTTAGATACACTGGCACTGTATTTAGCATGTGGCGTTGACCCGAAAAAAAGTACTGTGTTTATTCAGTCGCAAGTGCCGCAACATACTCAACTTGGATGGGTATTAAACTGCTATACCCAAATGGGTGAGTTAAATCGCATGACCCAGTTTAAAGATAAGTCGTTAAAGCATGCCAATAATATTAACGTTGGTTTATATGGTTATCCGGTGCTCATGGCGGCAGATATTTTGCTTTATCAAGCCAATGAAATCCCTGTGGGGCAAGATCAAAAGCAACATTTAGAACTCACCCGCGATATCGCCACCCGCTTTAACAATGCTTATGGCAACACATTTACGATTCCAGAACCGTTTATACCTGAACACGGCGCTAAGGTTATGTCGTTGCAAGACCCACTTAAGAAAATGTCGAAGTCTGACGATAATCGCAATAACGTGATTGGTTTGCTTGAAGATCCTAAAGCGATTTTAAAGAAAGTAAAAAAAGCCATGACCGACAGTGAAGAGCCGCCAGTAGTGCGTTTTGATATGGAGCAAAAGCCTGGAGTGTCAAACCTGCTTAGCTTAATGTCAGGTTGTACGGGGCAGTCGATTGCGTCGTTAGAGGCGGAGTTTGAAGGCAAAATGTACGGTCATTTAAAAGTGGCTACTGGTGAAGCCGTCGTTGGCATGCTTGAGCCGTTACAAGCACGTTTTAAAGAGTACCGCGCCGACCATGCATTCTTAAGCCAAGTGATGGCCGAAGGTGCTGAAAAAGCCCAAGCTCGTGCCGAAGTTACCATTAAAAAAGTGTACGAAAAAATTGGCCTTATCGTGTAAATCATACATCAACGCCTATGACCTATAAGCCAGCACTTTGCTGGCTTATTTTTTAGTTAACCATTGCACAAAAGCGGCGATAGCGGGTTCCTTTAAACGTCGCTGTTTACAGCTAAAATTGAATTCAAAACCCGTCAACATCGCCGGTAACTCAAGCGCGATCAGTGCTCCCTTACTGATATCTCGCTCTACCATAAAATCTGACGCCAGCGCGATACCTTGGCCTGCAATAGCCGCTTCAATTGCTAATAACACGTGGCTAAATACGTGTTGTTGCTGGTCAGTTGATATGTTGATGTTATTAACCGTTAACCAACGCTCCCAATCAAAGCCTATTGGTCCTTCGTCAACAGTGAGTAATGCATGCTGTCGTAATACGCTTAGTGCTGATTGGTCGGGATTTAACAGCGCTGGGCTAATCACAGGTATTAACCTTTCTTGGTGCAACATTTGATGCTCATAGCCAGGTTGACCACGTTGGCCTGTAATAAACATGTCGGCAACACTGTCACTCATCAGTGGGTCGTCGGTGATCATATCTAAACGAATTTTTATCTGTGGATATAAGCGGTGAAAGTCACTAAGGCGAGGAATTAACCATTTAATGGCAAATGAACTGTATACCGCTAAGCGAAGTTGATCATTGCTGTCACCAGTAATTTGCATGCTTACATCATTCAACTCATTAAATAGTCGCTCCAATTCATGGTAAAGCACACTGCCTTTAGTGGTTAAACAGAGTTGCCTGCCTTCTCGGACAAATAATTGTTCACCAAAATGTGCTTCAAGCAATCGCACCTGATGTGATACCGCGCTTTGCGTTATACACAGTTCGGTTGCCGCCCGAGAAAAATGAGCATGCCTCGCAGCAGCTTCAAAAATTTGTAACGCCCTCAGAGGAGGTAGTTTGCGCATAATATGGCCTAAATATGAATTAATTTTAGCAAAGCTTATTATGTATGAATTTAACTCATGAATGGATTGAAAACATCATTATTCGTCATGCAATGATAATTATATGATGCAGCCAATTATTAATTTTAAAGTTGTAAGTGTCATGAAATCCACAATAGCCTTTGGCATGATGTTATTGGTCGTCGGTAATCTTTTCAGTGCAATGTATGATGTGTCTATAAAATGGCTTCCCGAGGGCTGTAACGCAGCCTCATTTTTGTTAATCAGGCAATTAGCATCTGTGCTTATGCTACTGCCTTTTTGGTTAGCGGCTAAAAGGCCCATTAGCCGTCATGTGAAGGTGCATCTCGTGCGCGCAAACACCGGTGCGATTGGTGCGGTGTGCTTAATTATGGGGTTAATTGCATTACCAATGGCCACAGTGAGCTCGTTATTTTATTCAGCGCCGTTAATGATTGTATTAATGGGATGTTTATTTTTGAAAGAAAGCGTTACAGCGGTGCATTGGTTAGTCACTATTTTGGGTTTTCTAGGCATTATTATTTTGCTACGCCCAAGTGAAATTAACTGGTTTGGTATGGCTGTCCTTTTCTCTGCATTTATATTTGCGATAAACCAGCTAGCGCTGCGCAAGCTACCCAGTACAGAAAATCCTATTGTGACATTAATGCTGTATAACTTACTCAGTATTCCTTTGGTATTGATAATGGTATTGGTGCAGGGCATAGAGGCTATCAGTTGGTCTGTAGTGGCTATTGCAGTATCGAGCAACGTGTTTTTACTCGCGTACCATTGGTTTTGCGCGTTGGCTTATCGTCAGGCGCAAGCCAGTCAAATTGTGGTGGCAGAATATACAGGGTTATTATTTTGTGTATTCTTTGGGTGGTTATTTTTTGGTGAATGGTTAGATGGCTTAAGTTGGGTTGGGGCCAGCTTTATTGTGTTACCGTCACTGATTATTCCGTGGATACAAGCCAAAAGATCCCAAAAAAAATTCATCGAGCAAAATGCAGGATGAATTTTAATATTGTTATCACAAACTCGGTACCGTTGGGTTAAGAGTCGGTATATTCAAACACCTTAATCACCTTACGAACGCCAGCAGTATTGCGTGCAATTTCTACGGCTAAATCTGCTTGTTTGCGGTCTATTAATCCCAGTAAAAAGACTTCACCATTTTCGGTAATCACTTTTACCCGAGTAATGTCGAGTGATTTTTCATTTAGCATACGGCCTTTCACTTTGGTGGTAACCCAAGTGTCGTTGCTGCGAGTGGTAAATGATGTTGGCGTACCAATACGAATTTGGTTATGTATTTTGCCGCCAATTTGTAACTCTTGTACCACTTTAACGGCTTTATCGCGTAGCATTGAGTTTGGCGCTTGGCCAATCATCAAAACATTGCTGTTAATTACAACAGCGGCAATATTGGTTTGATTATTCAGGTCATCATGTTTTGATAATGCACTGGCAATCACGAAGTCAGCATTAGTGTCGCTAATTTGAGTACTCATGCTGCGTTCATCATTAGCCATCTTGGCACCACTAACAGCACCAACCATGACCGCACCAGCACACCCCTGCAATATCGCGAGGACTGAGATGATGGCTAACCCTTTTATCATGCTTGTTCATCCTGTGGGAACAAGGTGCGATCGATGTTATCGCATAAGCAATGAATCACCAGTAAATGCACTTCTTGAATGCGTGCAGTGACGTTTGATGGTACACGGATTTCGACATCACCCGCACTCATCAAGCCAGCCATTGCGCCGCCATCTTTACCCGTTAATGCAACAATCGTCATGTCGCGGCTTAAAGCGGCTTCCATGGCTTTTATGACGTTGCCAGAATTACCACTGGTTGAAATAGCCAATAAAATATCACCAGGCTGACCGAGTGCGAAAATTTGCTTCGAGAAAATTTCATCGTAGCTATAATCGTTAGCAATGGCGGTAATGGTTGACGTGTCGCAGCTTAATGCAATAGCAGGTAGCGGCGGACGTTCAATTTCATAACGGTTTAATAATTCAGCTGAGAAGTGTTGAGCATCGCCAGCGCTGCCGCCATTACCACATGACAGAATTTTATTACCGCCAAGAAGACATTGCACCATCATCTCTGCCGCTTTTTCAATTGACTCAGGTAATGCTTCTGCAGCATCAATTTTAGTCTGAATCGATTCGGTGAAACTATCTTTAATACGTTCTAACATGCAACAATCCTTACGCTAAATTATGTTTACGTATGTCTCTGACTGGCCGCGTTATCGTTGCTCATCAGTGAGACTTGGTAATTTGACTACATGATGCCATAAATCAAGGTTATGGTAATCAATTGCCGCTTAAAAACAGCCTTGTAGCCAGTTTATTTCATCAATATTCATCGCAATAACATCAAAGCGACAGGGTGGATTCAATTTTTGTCGTTGTAAATAATGTTCTGCTGCTAAGCGTATCCGAGTTATTTGCTTGCTTGTTAGGGCGTTTAAGGCACCGCCAAACTGATTTGATGCCCTAAATTTTACCTCTACAAACACCCAAATATCTTGCTGGCGCATAATCAAATCTATTTCGCCAAATGGATAGCGCACATTAGCAGCGATAAACGTCAGACCTTGTTGTTCAAGATAAGTTCGTGCCCGTTGCTCTGCTAACTGCCCGCGGTTCATAATGGTGTTAGTTGCCCTTGAGTATATTTACCCCAAGACAGTTGGCGGTCAATCACTCCGTTTGGTTTAACAGACAACGCGCCACTGCGACCAATAAATTGATAGCCAGGAAACGCGCGCATTTGTGCCAAACGATTTACCAGCTCCAGTGCATCAAAACCCATAACATATAGGCGTTTTTGGCTGTTATTCCAACCATTCCATAACTCAGACACCATTTGCGTTTCGCTGTTAGATTGCATTAACCACGGAATATCGCTAATCATCAAGTTGTTTAACTCTTGCGACGACTGTGCAGACTCATTTTCAAGGCGGCTACGGCTGGTGGTATACAGGGCGACGGGTTCTGAAAACACGCTAAAGTTTACATCTAAAAAAGGTTTGAGTAAGGCTAAATCTTGCGAGCCTGAAATCATGTAAATGGCATCAATATCTTGACGAGAGCGAAAATCAGCTTCTACACGACTGCCCAATAACTCACGTATTCTCGCAATGCGTGCTTGGCTGTTTTTTACACCTAATGCCTCTTGCACGGTTAGTTTCATTTGATCGCCGGCATCATAATAATGCACTTCAGCAATATTATTGGTTAGGGTTAACCAGGTTTGCTTAAAGCTCTCTGCCATCCGCTTACCGATAGCGTCATTACTGACGAGTAATAATGGCAGTTTTACGCCGTCGTTAAACAGTTTTTGCGCCGCATCACTGGCTTCTTGTGCCGGTGATAATGAAAAATAAAACTGATTAGATTGCGGTGTAAATGTGTCTGTTTGATTTAAATATAACTGAGGTACAGTGCTTTTTTGTTTGTCGTTTATTTTCTGTAATTCTTCTACTTCATTGGGTAATAATGGCCCAATAATAAACTCCGCACCTTTGGTGATGGCTTGCTGATACGCGGCCACTACACCTTGCTGAGTGTCATAAAAGTTAATGGATACTTTGGCATTATAGTCAGACAGATAGCTAGACAATATGCCTTGGCGGATAGGGTCTGCTACAGCAGCACGCGGCCCCGTTAACGGCAAAAGCACAGCAATATTTTGTGGCCTAAAAGGTTTGGCATTTAATGCTTTTTCTAAATCATTAGGTAGTTTCATTGCCCCCGGATGGTATGGGTTATTACGCTGCCATTCACCTAAATAACGCACCAATTGTGTAGGTTCAACAGCATAATGTTTAGCAATAAATGTCAGTTGTAACCAGCCCGCAAAAATAGGGTTAGACGGATCGCGCATAAATGTTTTTACGGTTTCTTCATGCAATGGTTGCAATAATTTCCAAATAACATTGTTAATGGCAGTGGTTTCCGACTTAGGCAAGTAATTGCTCAATAAGCTTAGTTGCTTAACTTGATCAATCGGTTGCTGAGTATTTTTATACAACTTGGCTTTAAATTGGTGGTAACTCGCCATTTGCCAGCGAGGCAGTTGCCAATGAGGTGGATATTGTAAAATATCTAAAGCGGCTTGGCTGTTATTGGTTTTTTCTGCAATGCGGGCGCGCAAATAAATATGCTCAGCTTGAAGTGATGGCACGGTCACCATCGACTTGTGCATTGACGTTAGCACATTAGTTGCAGCATTAAAGTTACCATCATTGATATAAGCGTGAGCGGCGAGTAATAAATAACGATCGCGCTTTTCTGGTAAACTGCTTTTCGTTGCTTGGGCCAAATAAACTTTAGCCGGATGTTCTGCGGCAACGAGCGATGCGCTTGCGTTGACATTATCCTGCTGTTTTTTGGCGGCACAACCGACCACCAATACAGAGAAAATCAACGCGCACACGAATTTTGTAGTATTCAGTCTTTTTAACACTTGGCTTCACTCTGGTAAGATGCTGGCTCTAGTTTAACCTGCTCTTACGCTTGGCGAAAGTATCAGGTAGATTCATTATTGAGGTAATTATGGACCAAATGGTTGCGCTGTATATTGTTCCCACCCCTATTGGCAATTTTGGCGACATCAGCGCTCGTGCTTTAGACGTGCTACAACAGGTCGATTTGATCGCCTGCGAAGACACTCGCCATAGCGGAAGGTTGCTGAGTCATTTTGGTATTGAGACCCGCAAAACCGCACTGCATGACCACAATGAGCGTGACCGAGTGCAATGGATAGTTGAACAATTAGATGCAGGAAAATCCATTGCGCTTATTTCAGATGCGGGTACGCCATTGATTTCTGACCCAGGTTATCACTTAGTGAACCATGTTCGTCAAGCTGGGCATCGAGTTGTACCGCTACCGGGTGCTTGTGCTGCTATCACCGCCTTGAGTGCATCAGGCTTACCGTCTGACCGCTTCAGTTTTGAAGGTTTTTTACCTTCAAAAGAAAAAGCCCGTATCGACAAGCTAGAGTTTCTGAAAGAAGATTCCCGCACGCTGATATTTTATGAATCCCCCCACCGGATTCTTTATAGCCTTGCTGCCATTGTTGAAGTGTTAGGTGAAGACCGACAAATTGTTATGGCTCGTGAAGTCACTAAAACGTTCGAGACTTTTTTATCTGGCACCGCTGCCGAAGTCTTGGCACAGGTTGAAGCAGATGACAACCAACAAAAAGGTGAAATGGTGATAATGTGCCATGGCTTCACACTATCTGATGAAGAAGGCGTACCCGCTGTTGCGGTTGCTACCTTAAAGCTACTCAGTGAAGAATTACCGCTTAAAAAGGCCGCAGCGATAGCGGCGCAAATTCACGGTTTAAAGAAAAATGCACTGTATAAATATGGTTTAGAACTGGATTTATAAAAAGCCCATCGCTTTGGCATTGGTTTGTTGGTCTGCTTAGGCTATAATCCGCGCCGAGTTGGCCAGACAGTTGCCGCGTACGCAAGTACGGGGAGGAAAGTCCGGGCTTCATAGAGCAGGGTACCAGGTAACGCCTGGGCGGTGTGAACCGACGACAAGTGCAGCAGAGAGGAGACCGCCATTTTGGCCTCGGCTAAAATGGTAAGGGTGAAAGGGTGCGGTAAGAGCGCACCGTGCGGCTAGCAATAGTCCGTAGCAAGGTAAACTCTACCCGAAGCAAGACCAAATAGGGTTCCGTATGGCGCTGCTCGCGTTGGAACCGGGTAGGTCGCTTGAGCCTGCGAGCGATTGCAGGCCTAGATGAATAACTGTCCACGACAGGACCCGGCTTATCGGCCAACTCAACCTTTTGTAAACAGAGGCCTCGCAGTTATGCGAGGCCTTTGTGCTACAAGATGTGCTACAAACTGAGACACAGAAAATCCACCATACCTTCCAACGGAATGGCATATATTGCTTGCGGTATAGAGTACCGAAAGCAATCCAACAAATGACTGGTTTACCTGCTGTAGTTAGGCAGAGTTTACAAACAAAATCGCCAGAAGCTGCCAAAAAAACTCACCAATATAGTTGTATCTAAAATTTGTGAATTAAAAGGTGTAGTAATGGCTAAAGAATTAGAAATGACCTTTAAAATGAATTTAATGACCGTTCCGACTATTATCGGAGATGTTAAATTCGAGCGTGAAGATCCAAATGAAGAGCTAGAGATGGCTGTTAACTTTATGCTTAATAATCCTCACCTTATGAGTAAAATCGTAACACCTAAAATAATTAGCTCTTCTATATTATTATCCGAAGCTATGTCTCAATACGTTGTATGGAGAGACTTATTCCGTAATGCAAACGGGTCTATTGGAATTTCCCATAAAAGCAAACAAGCGAGGCAAAGAAATTTTGAAATATTACTTTATATTATTGGTGATATTAGTATTACAGAAATTACTCGCCCTCAAATAAGAGAAGCTTTAGATATTATTAGTAATACACCCGTACGTAATAAGAATCCATATGCCAAGGATTCACTAACAAATCTTATTAAAGCAGCTAAAGAAAGAGCTATTCCTGAAGAGGATTTGGTTTCAACTAAACAAGCTGCTGAAGCGCTAAAAGACTACCAGTCCTTATTCTCTCGCTTTTTGACCGAAACCAAAGAGCTGCTTAAAAAATCACCTACGAAGGGCGTAAAACATGATTTTGAATCGGTATCTTATGCGGCTTTAAGGGAGGGTTACAATTAGAAGCCTTTACCAAGATTCGTAAAAAAGCTCTTGGTCAATTTCCTCAAATAACTTTAATTTGGTGGATAAGAGTGTACCGATACAACGGTCAAATGGTTCCAATGTTTCAATTGTTTTCAACAGATAAGTTGGACAAGGTAAAGTTAAATAATGCAATTGAAAGGACTAAAATAAAAATAGAATTACATTATAATCAACGGTCATGGACTGAGGAGAATAGAGTGCGCTGGTGTTCAACAATTAGAAAGCATAAATTACACAATTTACCTGCAGTTTATGGCAAAGAAAAAATAAGACGCTTCGCTATCAACAACAAGTCCGCGAGTAGGCAATAGGACGCGATTTAAGCTTAACAAACCGCTCCCCCCTCCCTTTGTTGTTAAAACATTTAAAAGTCGCTTTAAATGGCTATGAGGTGCTTTTAATTACAGTTCAAGGCACGTATAGGCATCGTTTAACTCATCTTGGTCAATACCTATGTATCTTAGTGTGTGGGCGGTTGAGCTATGCTGTAAGGCCTTTTGCACTAAAGCGATATTGTTAGTATTGCGATATTGAAAATAACCCCATGTTTTACGCATAGAATGAGTGTTTATTACGGTATCAATAATACTTGAAGCATCTTGCAATGCCTTACTCAGTGTTTGGCGTGTTATGGGCTTGTTAGTCGATTTAGCTCTGTTGCTGGTGGATTGAAATAAGTATTTATTTCCGTAGGTCTTTCTACGTTTAACAATATCTAGTGCTTTACCATTTAATCTGATTTGAATTGATTTATTGGTTTTCTGTGCCTTAACGGTCAGCATGTCATTTTTAATGTCGCTAAACTCAATCGCCAGTAAATCAGATACCCTCAACGAAACTTGTAAACCAAACCGCCAAGCATCGCTTATCACTTCTGAATAGTGTTTAGTGATGAAAGTCTCAACCCGTTCAAGGTCAGCTTTAGATTTTATTGCATTGACTTCATTCATTGTAAACCCTCTATTTTACTGGCTCAGCTAAGTTACACAATTAAGTCTAGTGGAGTGATTTGAGTAAGTAAAGCGATATTGTTATTTTTAAAGACTTCCCTAGGTTACATAATGTTATTGTGTAACTTAGATATTTTGAAATTTGGGGCTTTTTAGTCGCTACTAATACGATAATTGTTAAGTGAAGCTGATATCACGAGCCTTTAACTACGACTCGTTAAGTATATACGGTTTTATGAGTACTTCTTTGCATACTCATAGCTATTCCATATAATTGATGAAACACGCTTAAGTTTATGTTTTGGAATGGTTATTCCAGCTGGAACAGTTAGCGCTTTTTTTATATCAGTGATATCTAAAGATGCAAACTTAGCGCAAATTTCTTTAACCATATTTTTCCCAGTTGAAGATGGAGTTTTATCATGATTGAACCACCAATTTAGAGTGTTAAAATTATGGTGATTTGTTGAAAACATTTGTTCAGAATCGATGATTACTAATTCATGGTTTTTTGTGAATAACCTGTCAGATATTTCATTGGCACCTAAGAGGTACGCGAGAAATTCGCTCTTAGGCCAATCTAAAATATTCGGGATATTAATGAGATATAAATCCTCTATGGTACATATTGGGGTTATCATCAATTGATGATAAGGGCAGCTATCACTACATGGTTCAATCGAATGTTCCTCTATAAACCAATGAGCACTATGTACATCACCAGCTTGCCCATCAAGAAGGGTTGCGCTTTCAGAGTCTAGAACCATATATGTGGAGGACTGGCAGGATATTCCCATTGATTGAGCTATGTGAGCAAAAACGATTTCTCGGTAAGCATAGAAAGAGCCTCTAAGCTTTGTAAGCCAGCGATTTCCATTTAAATCAGTTCCAATCCAAAACTCTTTTAAATCTTGATCGTGTGGACTGAAAGTTTCCCATTTCCATCCTACTGTAGAAATAATTTTTGGTAACTCAACTATTAATGGTAATGCATTTTTCATGAATGTCTCTGCCAGTAGTTTTGTCGATTAGGTGTCACACATTGTGTCACACAATTATGAGTGCTAATCTCATGATTCAAAGAGTTATATCATAAATTAGTGTTACACAGGGCTTATCGGCCAACTCAAACCTTTCGAAATAGAAGGCCTCGCAGCAATGCGAGGCCTTTTATGTTACAAACTGTGCTACAAACTGAGACACATACAATCCCCTATACGCTCCAGCGTAATGGTATCTACTACCTACGGATACGCGTACCAAAGATCATAAGAGAAGCAACAAGCCTACCGCCTGTCATTCGACAAAGTCTTCATACCAAGTCCCCAAGAGTAGCTAAAAAGATTGTTGATAATGTACTTAGTCAATTTGATGATTTAAGGAGTTCATTGGTGGCTAAAACAATTCAAATGAATTTAGTAACGGTTATGACATTTCATGACAACGGTAAACCGAAATCCTTAACTAAATATGATTCTGGTTGTGACAAACATGATAGTGAAAGTGCTCTAAAGCAGACATTAGCGCTTGAGGAATTAAGTATTAAGCATCGGGTTAACAATGATTCAACTGTCGAAAATACAGGTGGCATGAAGCTATCTGAGGCTATAGAGGCCTATAAAGTTTGGCGAAGTAACCATATCCCTAAAGGTAGAAAAAGAAGAGGCTTAACTGAAAAAGCTGCTGCTACACGGTATAGCAATTATCAAATATTATTATTAATACTTGGGGATAAGCCTATTAAAGCGATTACTCGAGCTAATATTAAGCATGCAATTACAGTTTTTTCCAATTTGCCTAAGAGAAATATAAATCCCTATTGCAAAAATCGGGATGTATCGGTGTGGGTTGAATCGGCTAAGAACCTTGAAATCCCAGAAGATGATCTTGTTTCCTCTAAAACAGTAAAGTAAGCTTTTAAAGACTTTCAGTCACTTTTTTCTACCTTTTTAACGAGCGTTATCTTTGAGCTAGATAATTCACATACTGAAAAGCAAATAGTTCAATACGAGAGTTTGCCATATGCTTGTTTGTCATTTGATCAAATGTGTTCAATCGTGAACTATTGGAAAGAGCAGCCAGAATCAGATTATCGGTGGATTATCTTACTAGGAGCATATACGGGGGCTAGAAGGGGAGAAATTTTTAATTTAGAAGATTCTGAAATACAGTTCGAAGTTTCGGGTAAAAGGCATTGCATCTTCATTTTGGATGGTAAAAATAATAATGCGAGACGAAAGGTTCCTATACATATAAATTTAATTAAGATGGTTTTTTTGGAATTTGTTGAAAAGAGAAAATATCTTCAAGGTGAAAAAGCTAAGTTGTTTACAGAGTTTAAGACAGCTCATTATATTACTGATAAGTTTCGCAGTTCGTTCAAAAACATATCTATTCCATTATGCAATGATACATTTCAAAGATTCTCATTCCATAGTTTGAGATCTGCAGTAATCACTGAGTCACTACAATTTAACGAATTACATATGATTCAAAGAGTTGTTGGTAATGAAATAAGCAATGCACCTGTTACAAAAAAATACGCTGGTGTATTTGAGTTTAAGAATGTTTTAGACATTATAGACTGCTTAAAGTGGTAGTAGCTCTATTGTACTGTGATTAATTATTAAATTATTTGACAGCCCCATAAGAAGCTGTCTCAAATAATTTATTTTTTATTAAACAGAAAAAATAGCATCGAACTAGAGATATAAAATAGTACTGTGGAAAGTGCTAAAATTGTGCACGATGGCCAAACAGTATTACTTGATGCCGGTTTGGCCAATAAAATAGCCCAAAATGCCAATGTACTAAAAAATCCGAATATCAATGGCATTTTTAAACTTAAGTTTAAGTTTAATTCAATATTTGTAGAGTACTCACCTAAGAACTCATGTTCACTTGAGTCATTCTTCATTTTAGACGGTTTAAATTTCAATAATGAAGCCTGTTTGAAGACTTGAAGAGTTTTTACCGAAATAGGAATGTCAAGATCATCAAATTGAATTGATGATTCAAAAGGGTTAATGCAATTGATTGTTATTTCATCGCCACTATCAGATATTTCAATTTGTGTATTTGATGTATTTGGATTAGAAACCGCCAATTTTAAAGTATATCGCTCACCATGAATGAGTTTATAGGAGCAGGCTTTACCATCTTTTTGCGGGTTTATCTTTATTTCTTTACCTTTACGGATGACTTTTTTTAAATGAAAAAATGTTATCTCTGGAAAATAGTCTTTGATAGCAAGAACCCTTGATTGCCAATTTTTGTTTTCAGTTTTTTCTGTGCAATTTAATCTCGTTAAGAATTTATTTGGTGGACTCTTTTCTACCGAGTTACCGGAGTCAATATCAACGTTGCAGAAATCTAATAGCTTCATGTAAACATGAAAGACATCAGTTTCACTGCTTTTTTCAACTTGGGTAATTGTTGCCCATCTTACCGAGAAATGCTGACATTGAGTTGCTGTTTGTCCGAGACCATTCCCATGTGTAAAAAATATAGCAATTTTTTGGTCTTTCAGCACATTTGTATTTTGTAATAGATTATCGTCTACGTATTTTGTTTTATATCTAAAGTGCACAATATGATCATTTGGTAAAGCTAATACTCTATAGATGTCAGCTTTGTATAGTTCTCTACTGTCGGAGCTAAAAGCACATATAACATTCATTATATAACCTCCTTAAATACCTTTTCCCAGCGATTTTTAGTCACTTCATAAACTTGTAAATGAGCACGCTCTATACCATCGACTTTAGTTCTGTTTGTCCAACGATTATGAGGCTTTACGATACCAGCTAAATCCCATCCTGCGCCCTTTAAGGATGAGCCAGATTCACTATCGAGTGTATATGTGAGTAATTTTTTACCGCCCATAGTCCTCCAGATATGGCAGCATTTCCCCAATAAAAAACTACAAGTACCTTTTGGAGCTCCCTCTTTTACGCAAAGTCTTGTTAGCTCTAATGTATAACCATCCATATAATTGGGTGAAACAGGATTGCCTGCGATAACAACACCAACAATTTCTTCATTTACATTAAGCGCAGCAAGCGCCCACCTACCACTATTTCTGATAGTAGGACGATGATGCCTGTGAAAGTTTTTAATAAACTCATTTGCGGCTTTAATTGTGATTGGTTTAGTAAATAATGATTTAGACAATATAGACTCCTTCCCATATATGTTCTTTCGACAGTAAGTTTATTTCTTTATAACGTATGAGCCTGTAAATGAGTAGTTTTATCAAAGAATAAAATCAACTTTCAACTTAAAACTTTTTGAACTTTACAGTTAGAACCTTCAATGTAGTTTAATAAAATGGAGTGTCAGCATGTATACCTGAATAAATAGAGCCTTATGTATTGAATAATGCGGTTTTGAAGGTTTGACTAAGCACTCAAATTTGGGTATAAGGCGCTGAATACACTTAAATGAGTGTTTTGTTGTTATAGCAGAGGAATGCTTCTGTAACCGTGTTTGATGTATGACTCGGATAATAGCAATGTATTATTGGATGTGGTTCAATTACTTGCTTTGACCTTGTAAAAAGTAGACGTCCCTATCTTTAACAATTCGGCCACAGCTTTTGCGGTCAGGCCTTGGTTGAGTAATTCTTCTATCTGCCCTTTACTAATCTTTATGCTATGCCTGCTCATGTGTTTAATTTCAGCTTGTCGCTCGATGATTAAACCCCGTTCCATTTCAACAACACTGACTAATATAGTCGCCTTCTTCGAGGTAGGTAATGCATTCATTTAATATTGGGCACTTAATATTACTTGCAGATCAGGGCGAGATCGTGAACGTTTTTCAATCAACTTAACACACGATTTGACGTTAACATTTAGCTATGATCTTATACTCCCTTTTTTCGGGAGCTCACCATGCATATTGACCACTTCAAAGAGACTT